>NZ_JBHYJH010000097.1:0-35735 GCF_042740445.1 Streptomyces sp. NPDC059003
GGGGTCCAGGGGGCGCAGCCCCCTGGTTCGGGAAGGGGCGGGTCTGGGGCGCCCCCGCGAGGGATCAGCCCAGGCGGTGCATCCAGCCGTGCCGGTCCTCGGCGACGCCGCGCTGGACGTCGAGCAGCGCTTCCCGCAGCTTCATCGTGACCTCCCCGGGCCGGCCACCGCTCTGCGCCCACTCCCCGCGCCGCGCCTTGACCGTACCGACCGGCGTGATCACGGCGGCGGTCCCGCAGGCGAAGACCTCGGTCAGGCTGCCGTTCTCCGTGTCGGCCTGCCACTGGTCGATGGAGACGCGGGCCTCCTTGGACTCGTAGCCGAGGTCGCGGGCGACGGAGAGGAGGGAGTCACGGGTGATGCCCTCCAGGATGGAGCCGGAGAGGGACGGGGTGACGATCACTGGCTTCTCATTGGATGCAGCGCCGTACACGAAGTACAGGTTCATGCCGCCCAGTTCCTCGACCCACTTGTGCTCGACGGCGTCGAGGTAGGCGACCTGGTCGCAGCCCTTCTCGGCGGCCTCGGCCTGCGCGAGCAGCGACGCGGCGTAGTTGCCGCCGGTCTTGGCGTCGCCCATGCCGCCGGGGACGGCGCGCACGCGGTCCTCGGAGAGCCAGATCGAGACGGGCTTGACGCCGCCGGGGAAGTAGGCGCCGGCGGGGGACGCGATGACCACGAAGAGGTACTCGTTGGCGGGCTTCACGCCGAGCCCCACCTCGGTCGCGATCATGAAGGGACGCAGGTAGAGGGATTCCTCGCCGCCGTGCGCGGGCACCCAGTCGAGGTCCTGGCGCACCAGGGCGTCACAGGCCTCGATGAAGGTCTCGACGGGCAGCTCCGGCATCGCGAGGCGGCGCGCGGAGGACTGGAAGCGGCGCGCGTTGGCCTCGGGGCGGAAGAGGGCGACCGAGCCGTCGGGCTGCCGGTAGGCCTTCATGCCCTCGAAGATCTCCTGCGCGTAGTGCAGGACGTTCGTCGCCGGGTCGAGCGAGAGCGGGCCGTACGGCACGAGCTGGCCGTCGTGCCAGCCGCGGCCCTCGGTCCAGCGGATGGTCACCATGTGGTCGGTGAAGTGGCGGCCGAACCCGGGGTTGGCGAGGACCGCCTCGCGATCCGCGGCGGATGCCGGGGTCGAGGAGGGCTTGAGCTCGATCGTGGGCGTCGTCATGGTTGCGTGTCCTTCACCGGTTTGTGTGTGACGGACCGCGCTCAGCCCCTGACGCGTCCTCGCGGCGTCCGGGCATGCGCCGTTTCGCGGCCCCACGTCCGATTATCGCTCGTGGGTCTGCGGGTACGAAACGGCGGGGATCTGCGGCCCCTGGCATCCGATGGTGACACCCGGTGGCCGGGAACGAGAAGCCGCCGGGTGCCCGAAGCGACCCGGCGGCTCCGTGGTGCGGAGTCGACTGCCGTCGGGTCAGCCCGCTACGCGTACGGCGAGCGCGTCGCCGATCTCGTCGGTGGTACGAGTCGTGGCCCCGCGGGCGCCGAGGTCGGCGGCGACGGCCTGCTCGACCCTGCTCGCCTCGGCGTCGTAGCCGAGGTGGCGCAGGAGGAGGGCGACGGACAGGACGGTCGCGGTGGGGTCGGCCTTGCCCTGGCCCGCGATGTCGGGCGCCGAGCCGTGCACGGGCTCGAACATCGACGGGAACTCGCGGCTCGGGTTGATGTTGCCGGAGGCCGCGACGCCGATGCCGCCGGAGACGGCCGCGGCGAGGTCGGTGATGATGTCGCCGAAGAGGTTGTCGGTGACGATCACGTCGAAGCGGCCCGGGTCGGTGACGAGGTAGATCGTCGCCGCGTCGACGTGGATGTAGTCCGTGGTGACCTCGGGGAACTCCTCGGCCACCGCGTTGAAGACGTTCGTCCACAGGTGTCCGGCGTAGGCGAGGACGTTGTTCTTGTGGACGAGGGTCAGCTTCTTGCGGGGGCGCGCCTGGGCGCGGGCGAAGGCGTCGCGGACCACGCGCTCCACGCCGAAGGCCGTGTTCACGGACACCTCGGTGGCGACCTCGTGCGGGGTGCCCTTGCGGATCGTGCCGCCGTTGCCCGTGTAGGGGCCCTCGGTGCCTTCGCGCACGACGACGAAGTCGATCTCCGGCTGCCCCGCGAGCGGCGTCGCGACGCCCGGAAGGAGCGTGGAGGGGCGGAGGTTGACGTGGTGGTCGAAGGCGAAGCGCAGCTTGAGCAGGAAGCCGCGCTCCAGGACGCCGGAGGGCACCGACGGGTCGCCGATCGCGCCGAGCAGGATCGCGTCGTGCTTCTTGAGCGCGTCGAGGTCGGCGTCGGTGAGGGTCTCACCCGTGGCGTGGTAGCGCCGGGCGCCGAAGTCGTACTCCTTGGTCTCCAGCTTCACATCCTGCGGGAGGACGGCGTTGAGGACCTTGAGTCCCTGGGTCACGACTTCCTGGCCGATCCCGTCACCGGGGATCACTGCGAGATTGATGCTGCGAGACATGACGGCACCGTACTCCCTGTCCCAGGGAATGACACGTGCTGTCCGCCATGCGGACAGTCTCCCGACGGTCAGACTCCGTTCACGCAAACGACCGGCGGAAGTTGGGAGTTACTGGGAAGTTGTCCCGTCATGACCGTGCCTTCCAGGGGGACACCCCCCGGACCCCCCGTCCCCAACGTCGGCATACCCGAGCGGCTCGCGCGGCGCATGAGCATGCCCGAGCAGCACGCTTACCTGCGCGGGAAGCTCTCCCGCCGCAAGGTGCTCGCCGGTTCGTTCGCGACCGCGGGCGTCGCGGGCGGCATCGGGCTGCTCGCCGGCAGCTCCGGCAGCGCGTACGCCGAGCGCCCGAACGCCGCGCACCCGCTCGCGTCGCCGCCCGCGCCGGTCAAGGTCGACGGCAGGCTCGTCGCGCCCTTCGGCCGCCATCTGGCCTTCGGCGCCGACCCGAAGACGCAGATGCGGATCTCCTGGCAGGTGCCGTTCGCGGTCACGTCCCCCTATGTGCGGGTCGGGCCGAAGCCGTGGGAGCTGAGCCAGAAGATCGAGGCGGAGGTGCGGGACCTGCACACGCCCTCGCTCTCGAAGAAGCTGCCCGCGGTCGAGCAGTACTACCTGCACGCGGCCCTCGACGGCCTGAAGCCCGGCACGACGTACTACTACGGCGTCGGGCACGACGGCTTCGACCCGGCGTCGCCGGAGCGGATGGCCACGATCGGCTCGTTCCGCACGGCCCCGGCGCGGCCGGAGACGTTCGTCTTCACGGCCTTCGGCGACCAGGGCGTGAGCTACGAGGCCCTCGCCAACGACCAGTTGATCCTGGGCCAGAACCCGGCGTTCCACCTGCACGCGGGCGACATCTGCTACGCGGACACCACCGGGCACGGCAAGGACTCCGACCGGTACGACGCGCGGGTGTGGGACCAGTTCCTCGCGCAGACGGAGTCGGTGGCGAAGTCCGTGCCGTGGATGGTGACGACCGGCAACCACGACATGGAGGCCTGGTACTCGCCGAACGGCTACGGCGGCCAGTCGGCCCGCTGGTCGCTGCCCGAGAACGGCTTCGACCCGCGGAACGCGCCGGGCGTCTACTCGTTCCGCTACGGCAACGTCGGCGTCGTGGCGCTCGACGCCAACGACGTCTCGTACGAGATTCCCGCCAACAAGGGCTACTCGGACGGCAGGCAGACCGCCTGGCTGGACAAGCGCCTCGGCGAGCTGCGCGCGGACGACGGCATCGACTTCGTCGTCGTCTTCTTCCACCACTGCGCGTACTCGACGGCGACGCACGGCTCCGACGGCGGGGTGCGCGACGCCTGGCTGCCGCTGTTCGCCAAGCACCAGGTGGATCTGGTCGTCAACGGCCACAACCACGTGTACGAGCGGACCGACGCCATCAAGGACGGCGAGGTCGGCAGGGCCGTGCCGGTCGGCGCGTCGACCGATCCGACGCGCGACGGCATCGTGTACGTCACCGCGGGCGGCGCCGGCAAGGACCTGTACAGCTTCCCGGCCGGGGTGAAGGACAGCTACGAGGGCCGGGTGCGGGACCGCGAGTCGGTCCTCACGTTCCACTGGACCAAGCTGCGCGTCCCCGACCCCGACACCGTGGAGTGGTCACGCGTGCGCTACACCGGCTTCTCGTTCCTCGCGGTGGAGGTGACGGCCGGGGCGCACCCGAAGCTCACGGTCTCGGCGCTCGCCGAGAGCGGCGAACGCGTGGACCACTTCGAGATCGTGCGCGGGCGCTCGGGCCGGTGACTCAGTGACCCGTCTCGCCGCCGTTGTCCCTGCGGTCGAGGGCGCGCTGGAGGGCGGCGGCGGCGTTCTTGCGCTCGGCGTCGGTGGTGCGGGTGGCGTGGCGGACTCGGCGGGCGGTCGTCTCGGCCATGGAGAATCGACTCCTCATCTGGAGATACAGGAGATACAGGGGTTACGAGACGCCGGAAAGGGCGGGGGGCGAGGCCGCAGGGTTCGCCTGCGCGGGGCCGGGCCCACAGCCGCCATTCGCTTGATCGAGCGAGACGTTCGGCTCCTACAAAGCTAAGACAGGTTCCGCTTCCTGTCTCTACAAATACTTGGGCTTCCTACTATTTGAGACGGCCCTCGCCACGGCCGTCACCGCAGCCGTCACCGGCCCTGCCGGTCACCGAGGGCGCGCAGCTCGCGGATCAGGGCGCGGACGGCGACCGTCCTGGCCTGCTCGGGCGTGGTGACGTACCCGACCGAGCGGGTGGGCCGGCCGGGGCCGAGGTCGGTGATCTGGACCGTGGGCGGCGCCCCGGTCAGGGACAGGGCGGGCATGATCGCCATGGCGTGCCCGCCGCTCACCATCGACAGGACGGCGCCGTCGTCCTCGGTCTCCATGGTGGCCTTCGGTATCCAGTCCTGGCCCGCCCACCAGTCGCGGGTGTACGAGGTGCAGTTCTCGGCCCAGTCGACGAGCGGCAGGGAGCGCGGGTCCGGGTGTCCCGCCGGGTGCACGAAGGAGTACGGCTCCTCGACGAGCACGTCGCCGACGAGGCCCTGCGGGATCGGTGAGGTCGTGCCGATCGTGGCGATGCCGATGTCGGCGTGCCCGTCGGCGACCTCGCCCGCGGTGCCGCGGCCCAGCTCGCGCACGACGCGCACCTCGGGCTCGATGCCGGGGTGGCGGGCGCGCAGCCGGGTCAGGGCGGGCGGCAGCAGGTGCAGGGCCGCGCTGCGGAACGCGGCGATGCGCAGCGGTCCGGTGACGGTGTCGGCGGCGGCGCCGCGGGCCTCGGCGGCGAGGGTGTCGAGCAGGCGCAGGACGCGCCGCGCGTGGGCGACGGCGCGCTCGCCCGCCGCGGTGGGCGTGGCACCCTTGCGGCCGCGCTCGAAGAGCACCGTGCCGAGCTTCTTCTCCGTGCCGCGCACCGAGTGCGAGATCGCCGACTGCGTCAGGTGCAGGGCCCCGGCGGCGCCGGAGAAGCTGCGGGCGCGCTCGACGGCGATGATGATCCGCAGCTCGTGCGGGGCGAGGTCGTGCTCGGCCACCGGATTCCCACCCTGTCCCACCTGCTCCTATGAGGAGCATTCATGATTCGGCGCGTTCCATGAGCCGAACCCTCTGCCACGGGCCCGTATTCCCGCCGTACGGTCCGGGGCATGAACAGCGACACGGCCCGCACCGTCCACCAGACCGCCCGCCCCCACGGCTTCCCGACGCCGTCGCACTTCGCCTTCGCCGAGTCGGCACTCCCGGAGCCCGCCCCCGGCACGGCCCTGGTCGAGAACCTCTACTGGTCCGTCGACCCGTACCACCGCGAGATGATGGACGGCGACTTCGCGCTGAACGCGCCCCTGGAGGGCCGCACCATCGGCCGGGTCGTCGCCTCGCGCGAACCCTCCCTCCACGAGGGCGAGATCGTCTTCCACCGGCAGGGCTGGCGCACGCACGCGCTGGTGACGCCCGAGGAGGTCCGCCGCCTGCCGCGCTTCGACGGGGTGCCGCTGTCGGCGTACCTGAGCATCCTCGGCGGCACGGGCCTGACGGCGTACGTGGGCCTGACCCGGATCGCGCGGCTCCGCGAGGGCGACGACCTGTTCGTGTCCGCGGCGGCGGGCGGCGTCGGCACGGCCACGGCGCGGCTCGCCCGCGTCATGGGCGCGGGCCGGATCGTCGGCAGCGCGGGCTCCGCCGCGAAGGTCGCGTACCTGAAGGAACAGGTCGGCTACGACGACGCCTTCGACTACCACGACGGGCCCGCCACCGAACTGCTCGCGAAGGCGGCGCCCGACGGCGTGGACCTGTACGTCGACAACGTGGGCGGCGAGCAGCTGGAGGCGGCCATCGACGCCCTGCGGAACCGCGGCCGCATCATCCGGGTCGGCACGGTCGCGCAGTACAACAGCACGCAGGCCCTGGCCGCGCCCCGCAACCTTTCCGAGATCGTGGAGAAGAGCCTGCGCATGGAGGGCTTCCTGGTGCGTGACTACTACGACGTGCAGGAGGAGTTGTACGACTTCGCGGTGCCGCATCTGCGGAGCGGGCGCATCGGGCTCGACGAGACGGTCGTGGTCGGCTTCGACCGGATCGTGGACGCGTTCCTCGGCATGCTGCGGGGCGAGAACGTGGGCAAGATGATCGTGCGCGCGGAGGGTGCTCCAGAGTGAACCCGCCTAGAACACGTCCCCGTCGCGCCAGTCGATGAGCAGCGGGTGCGCGGGGTCGAGGTCCGCGCCCCACAGCATCGGCGGGTCCTCGTCGGGCATGTGCTCCACACCCTCGGGGCCGAGTGTCCCGACCCGGCCGTTCCACGTCACCCACCCGTGCGCCAGATACAGCTTCTCGCCCTCGTCGGACGGCGAGAGCGCGCCCAGGTCGTAGCCCCGCTCGACGATCCGCTCCAGGGCGCTCATCACCTGCCCGCCGAGCCCCTGCCGCTGCCGGTCGGGGCGCACGGCCACCGCTTCGACGTAACCGGCGCGCAGGGAACGGCCGTTGTGCAGGACGCGGCGCTGCACGACGGAGCCGTGCGCGAGCAGGAAGCCGTCCGCGTCGTGGACGAGGACGTGCATCCCGCCGAGTCCGTGGTCCCAGTCCTCGTCGGAGAAGTCACCGTCGAAGGCGAGGTCCATCAGGGCGCGGGCCGCGGCGATGTCGGCGGGGTCGAGGTCGGCGGTGTGCGCCGTACGGAGGGTGGTCTCTGTGGTCACCGGCTCACGGTACTCAGGCGGCATCTGAGTACGCACCCTGATTTGTCGTCGCCCGCACGGCGGCACAGTCGAAGACATGAACGGTTCCTCTGGCACGTCGGGCGGCCCTTCGGGGCTCGGCCTGTACGCGCTCAAGCCCTGGTACGCGCGGAAGCTGTCCGGCGTCCGCGGCGCCCTCGCGCGCCGCGCGGTGTCGCCGGACGCGCTGACGGCGGCGGGCGTGGTGTGCGCGGCGGGCGCGGCGGCGGCCCTGGCGTGGCTGCCCGCGCCGCTCGCGGCGCTCCCGGTGACGGTGCTGCTCCTGGCCCGCCTGGCGTGCGCGAACCTCGACGGCGCCCTGGCCCGCGACACGGGCCGCACCACGCGGCGCGGCGCCCTCCTCAACGAACTGGGCGACCGCGCGGCCGACTTGCTGGTCATCGCTGGTTTCCTCCCCCTGGCCCCCCTGTGGCTGGTGGCGACGGCCGCCCTCGCGGCGACGCTCCCGTCCTGGGTCTCCCTGGCCGGCGCGGCAGCGGGCGCACCCCGCCTCAACGGCGGCCCGGTGGGCAAGACGGAACGCTGCGCCCTGGTGATCGTGGCGGCGGTGTCGGGATGGACGGTGCCGGTACTCGCGGTACTCGCGGCGGGCTCCACCCTGACGGCCCTGACGCGGTGCGCCCGCTTGTGGGCGGAGCTGGGTGACGGCCCGGCGGGGTCACCGGCGACGGGCGAATCGGGGCACCGATGAATGTCACGGTGCTGCCGGGTGGGGCGGACCCACGCCGTACGTCACCCCGAGCAGAGCTCAAAACGGCAACGAGCCTGACCGTGCTCGCGGGCGGGGCAGCCGAGCGAGCCGTACCCGCGACCGCCGGGCGGAACACGGCGGACACAGCGGGTGCACACCGCGCCTCACCCCGGGCCCGGGGTGAGCTGAAAGCCGCAACGAGCCTCGCCGTACTCGCGGGCGGTGCAGCCGGGTCGGTCGTGCCCCTGGCCGCCAGGGGATCACGTCGGGGGCGGCGGGGCCGCGGTGCGCCTTATTTCGGGGGGAGTTGGCTGCGCGATGAGCGTGACGGTTCTTGCCGGTGAGTTGGCCGGGCGGGCCGTGCCCGTTGTGGCCGGGGTGCTCGGTGCGGGCGGCGTCGCGGTGGCGGCGCTGCCGTCCCGGGTGCGGATGCGGGCCGAGCTGCGCAAGCGGTGGCGGACGTGGGCGGTGGCGGCGCCGCTGTTCCTCGGCGCGCTCTGGGCGGGCCGGGCGGGGGCGTTCGCCCTGGCGGCGGGGCTCGGCGTGGTCGCCGTGGCGGAGTACGCCCGCATGGCCGGGCTCCCGCGCGCGGACCGGGCGGTCCTGTGGTCGACGGCGGTCCTGCTCCCGGCGGCGGCATGGCTGGCCCCCGCCGCGCTCGACCTGCGCGCGGTCGCGGCCCTGCTCGTCCTCTCCGCCCTGCCCGCGCTCCTGACCGGCGACACCGCGCACGGCTTCACCCGCGCGAGCCGCACCCTCTTCGCCCTGCTCTGGATCCCGGTCTCCCTCAGCGGCCTGGTCCTCCTCGACGGCACGGCGGTCGCGGTGGGCGTGGCGGTGGCGTTCGGGGACGTGGGCGCGTGGTGCGGGGGCATGGCCCTGGGCCGCCGCGGACTCCTGTCCCGCCCCCTGTCGCCCCTGTCCCCCCACAAGACCTGGGCGGGCGTGGCGGGCGCGGGCGTGGCAACCGCCGCCGCCCTGGCGGCCGTCGACGCCTTCACGCCGACGCTGTGGGCGGCGGTCCTGGCCGGCTGCGTCCTCGGCGACCTCCTCGAATCCATGGTCAAGCGCGAGACGGGCGTGAAGGACGCGGGCACCTGGCTCCCGGGCTTCGGCGGCCTCCTGGACCGCATCGATTCCCTGCTCCTGGCCCTGCTCGTGACGATGGCGGTGTCACTGTGACCACCAAGCTCGGCCGACGAAATATCCAGCCCGTCCGGCGCTTGAGGACGAGCGCGAAGCGCGAAGAAAGGGGGCCCGGGGGCGGAGCCCCCGGTTCGGGAAGGGGCGGGCATGGGGGCTCCGCAGCCGCGGCCACCCGCCGCACCCTATGGCGCACCCTCCTCACCCTCACAGGCGGCGTGACCCGCCACGGCCAACTCCCGCAGGGCGGATGCGTCGTGGTCGCCAACCACACCTCCCACGCCGACACCGCGGCCCTCCTCGCCGCCCTGGACGCCCGCCACTCCCCCCGAATCGCCGCCGCCGCGGACTACTGGTTCGCCTCCCCCTGGAGGCGCCGCGTCTGCGCCCGCCTGGCGGCGGGCTTCCCGGTGCGCCGCACGGGCGGCGGCATGGAGGACCTGCTCGCCAGGGCGGACGACCTGCGCGCGGGCCACGCGGTGGTCCTGTTCCCGGAGGGCACCCGCGCCCGCACGGGCGAGGTGGGCACGTTCCACAAGGGCGCCCTGGTCCTGGCGGAGGCGGCCCAGGTGCCCCTCGTGCCCGTGGGCATCGCGGGCACGGACCGCCTGCTGCCGAAGCACGGCAGGCTGCGCCCGGCCCTGGTGCGGGTCCGCATCGGGGACCCGCTGCCGCCGACGGTCACTCCGGAGGAGGCCCGCGAGGCGGTGGCGGAACTCCACCGCCGTACCGTCGCCGAACCGCTCAGGGACTCCCGCGCCCGCAAGCGGATCGCGGCCGTGGTCACGTCCCGCTGGGGCCTGCCCCTGGCGTTCGCGTGGGCGTGCGCGGAGGCGCTGAGCTGGCCGCTGATGCCGGAGCTCCTGCTCGCGATCGCGTGCGTGGCGGTGCCGCGCAGGTCACTGAAGCTGGCGCTCACGGCCCTGGCGGGCAGCCTCGCGGGCGGCGTGCTCGCCCTGCAACTCGCCGCCTCCGGGGCGCAGTTGCCGCACCCCCTGACCACCGACCGGATGCGCGCGGAGGTCCGCCACGAGCTGGCCGCGGAGTCGGCCGCCGCGGTGCGCCACCAGCCGTGGAACGGCATCCCGTTCAAGGTGTACGCGGCGGAGGCGGGCCGCGCGGGCGTGCCGGCGTCGGACTGGCTGGCCGAGTCGGCCCTGTCGCGCGGCTCGCGCACCCTCACCGTGGGCCTGGGCTTCGGCGCGTTCGGCTTCCTCGCGCACCGCCTCCGGCGCCGCTACGGCACGTATCTGGCGCTGCTGTCCGGCGGGTTCGCGACGGGCCTCGGCCTGATCGTGGCGGGCTGGAGCTGAGTCGGACCCGAGTGGGAGCTGACGGGACGCACCCGCGTACACCCCGAGCGGCCCGCGCGACCCGCGCGGCCCGAGCAGGCAGATTGGTACGCACCATGGCGCACCCGCCACCCCCCGCTCCAGAATCGGACCATGCCTGATACCGAACAGCACAAGCCGGAGACCGGACACCGCGCCGAGCGCTGGACGCCCATCCACGGGCAGCCCTACCGCTCCGTGCCCTACCGCCCCGCCCGCATGCCGCAGGCCGAATCCCTCGCGCACGCGGCCGAGTTGAGGGAGCGGATGGGCGAGCGCCGCACCGTGCGGCAGTTCTCGTCGGACCCCGTCCCCGCGCAGGTCGTGCGGGACGCCGTCGCGTGCGCGGCCACGGCACCGTCCGGCGCGCACCAGCAGCCGTGGACGTTCGTGCTCGTCCAGGACCCGGAGGTGCGCCGCCGGATACGGGAGGCCGCCGAGCACGAGGAGCAGATCTCGTACGACGGACGGCTCGGCGAGGAGTGGCTCGCCGCCCTGCGCCCGCTCGGCACGGACGAGGTGAAGCCGCACCTGACGGACGCGCCCGCGCTGATCGTCGTCTTCCAGCAGCGGTACTGGCTCGGCGACGACGGCACGAAGCACAAGCACTACTACGTGGACGAGTCGGTCGGCATCGCCGTCGGGATGCTGCTCTCGGCCCTGCATCTGTCCGGGCTCGCGGCGCTCGTGCACACGCCGAGCCCGATGCGGTTCCTGTCGCAGGTGCTCGGCCGCCCGGAGAACGAGAAGGCGTTCGCGGTGATCCCGGTGGGCTATCCGGCGGTCGACTGCCAGGTCCCCGACCTGGTGCGCAAGTCCCTCGATCAGGTCCTCGTGGAGGTCTGAAGCTCCAGGGACGGGTAGTCGGTGTACCCGACGGGGCCCAGCGTGTACAGGTGCTTCTCGTCGACGGCGGTGAGCGGCGCGCCCTCGGCGAACCGCCGCGGCAGGTCGGGGTTGGCGAGGAATCCCCTGCCGTACGAGACCAGGTCGGCGCGCCCGGCGGCGAGGACGGCCTCGCCCGCCTCCTTCGTGGTCGGGTCGCCGTTCTCGCCGACGTTGGCGATGAGGGTGCCGCTCCAGCGCGGGCGCAGGTCGTCGAGGGCGGGGTAGGTGTCGTTGTCGGTGAGGTGGAGGTAGGCGAGGCCGAGCCCGTCGAGCTCGTCGAGCAGGGCGCGGTAGACGGGGGCCGGGTCGGCCTCGTACATGCCGAACTGCGGGTTGCCGGGCGAGAGGCGCAGGCCGAGCCGCTCGGCACCGATGGCGTCGGCGACCGCGCGCACCACCTCCACGGCGAACCGGATGCGGTTCTCGATCGACCCCCTGCCGTACGCGTCGTCGCGCAGGTTGGTGTTGTCGGCGAGGAACTGGTGGATCAAGTAGCTGTTGGCGCCGTGCAGTTCGACGCCGTCGAAGCCCGCGGCTATCGCGTTGCGGGCGGCGGCCACGTAGTCGTCGACGGCCGTGCGGATGTCGTCGAGGGTCATCACGCGCGGGGTGACCGACTCCGCCTTGCCGCCGTCGCGCACGTGGACCGGGCTCGGCTCGGGCACCGCGGAGGGTCCCGCGGGGATGTCGCCGTCGATTCGGGACAGCGGGTGGCCCTGGCGGCCGCCGTGCATGAGCTGCGCGACGATGAGGCCGCCCGCGGCGTGCACGGCCTCGGTCACGCGCCGCCAGCCCTCGACGTGCGCGGCCGTCTCCAGGCCGGGGATGCGCCAGCCGCTCTGGCCGCGGCTGCTGGGCCAGATGCCTTCGGTGACGATGAATCCGGCGCTCGCGCGCTGGGCGTAGTACTCGGCGGCGAGCGGGGGCGGGGTGCCGTCCTCCTCGGCGCGGTGGCGGGTCATGGGGGCCATGACCATGCGGTTGGCGAGGGGGCCGAAGGGGCCGGTGTGGGGGCTGAGGAGGGAGCTGTTCTGCGTCATGCCGGAACGGTAGAAGCTGACACCGGTGTCAGATTCAAGTTCCTCCCCCACCCACCCGCCCTCTCTCTGGGGGCTCCGCCCCCAGGCCCCCTTCTTTCCGCGCTTCGCGCTCGTCCTCAAACGCCGGACGGGCTGAAATCCCACCCCCTCTAACCTTTAAAGTTCTCTTGACTGGTTAGGTGATGTCGTGGTCGACTCGTCTTGCGTCAACCGGCTAACAGTCATTGAGGGGTTAGAGACATGAGCACCCAGGTTCACCACCGCACCGTCGTCGTCCGGGGCCAGGAGGTCTTCTACCGTGAGGCCGGGCCCGTCGGCGGGCCCGTGCTGGTTCTGCTGCACGGGTTTCCGACCAGCTCGCACATGTTCCGCGACCTGATTCCGCGGCTCGCCCACCGGTATCGCGTCATCGCGCCCGACCACATCGGCTTCGGCCGCTCGGCGGCGCCCTCCGCCGAGGACTTCTCGTACACCTTCGCCGAACTGGCCGACGTCACCGCCGAGTTCACCGAGCGTCTCGGCCTGGACCGCTTCGCCCTGTACGTCCAGGACTACGGCGCCCCCATCGGCCTGCGCCTCGCGCTCGCGCACCCCGACCGCGTCACCGCGATCGTCACGCAGAACGGCAACGCGTACGAGGAGGGGTTCGGCGCCGAGGCGTGGGCGCCCGTATTCGCGTACATCAAGAACCCGAACGAGGAGACGGCCGCGCCCGTGCGGGAGATCCGGTCCCCCGAGGGCATCAAGTGGCAGTACACGCACGGCGTTCCGGAGCGCTACCAGAGCCTGCTCAGCGCGGACGCGTGGGAGCACGACGCGGCGTTCATGGCGCGCGACGGGCAGGACGGGATCCAGCTCGCCCTCATGGGCGACTACGGCAGCAACATCGCGCTCTACCCGGACTTCCAGGCGTACTTCCGCGAGCGCCAGGTGCCGGTGCTCGCCGTCTGGGGCGCCCACGACGAGATCTTCGTCCCGGCCGGGGCCCTGGCCTTCCAGCGCGACCTGCCGGACGCGGAGGTCCATCTGCTCCCTGCGGGGCACTTCGCCCTGGAGACGCACGCCGAGCAGATCGCGGGCCTGATCGACGGCTTCCTCGCCCGGAGGGCGGCCTGAGCGGGTACGACACCGCCCCCGGCCGGGGTGGGGCCCAAGCCGGGGGCGGGGTTCAGGAGGGGCTCAGCCCTCGCGCGGGCGTCAGCCCATGTGCGGGTAGGAGTAGTCGGTCGGCGGGACCAGCGTCTCCTTGATGGCGCGGGTCAGCGTCCAGCGCTGCAGGTTCTGCGGGGCGCCGGCCTTGTCGTTGGTGCCGGACGCGCGGCCGCCGCCGAAGGGCTGCTGGCCGACGACGGCGCCGGTCGACTTGTCGTTGATGTAGAAGTTGCCCGCGGCGTAGCGGAGCTTCTCCATCGTGTACGCGGCCGCGGCGCGGTCGTTCGCGATGACCGAGCCCGTGAGCGCGTAGTCCGACACCGACTCCATCTGGGTCAGCATCTCGTCGTAGGCGTCGTCCTCGTAGACGTGCACGGCGAGGAACGGGCCGAAGTACTCCGTGGTGAAGACCTCGTTGGCCGGGTCGGAGCACTCGACGACGGTCGGGCGGACGAAGTAGCCCACCGAGTCGTCGTAGGTGCCGCCCGCGACGACCGTGCAGGACGCGTCGGCCTTGGCGCGGTCGATGGCCGCCTTGTTCTTGGCGAACGCGCGGTCGTCGATGACGGCGCCGATGAAGTTCGACAGGTCGGTGACGTCACCCATCTTGATGCCGTCGACCTCGGCCGCGAACTCCTCCTTGAAGCCGGAGTTCCAGATGGAGGCCGGGATGTAGGCGCGCGACGTGGCGGAGCACTTCTGGCCCTGGAACTCGAAGGCGCCACGGGTCAGGGCGGTCTTCAGGACGGCACGGTCGGCGCTCGGGTGCGCGACGACGAAGTCCTTGCCGCCGGTCTCGCCGACCAGACGCGGGTACGAGCGGTACTTCTCGATGTTGGTGCCGACGGTCTTCCACAGGTACTGGAAGGTCTTCGTCGAACCCGTGAAGTGGATGCCCGCGAGGTCCCGGTGCTCCAGGGCGACCTTGGAGACCTCGATGCCGTCGCCGGTGACGAGGTTGATGACGCCCTTGGGCAGGCCCGCCTCCTCCAGGAGCTGCATGAGCAGGACGGCGGCGTGCGTCTGCGTCGGGGACGGCTTCCACACGACGACGTTGCCCATCAGGGCCGGGGCGGTCGGCAGGTTGCCCGCGATGGCCGTGAAGTTGAACGGCGTGATCGCGTAGACGAAGCCCTCGAGCGGGCGGTGGTCCAGGCGGTTCCAGACGCCCGTGGAGTTCGCCGGGGGCTGCTCGGCGAGCAGGTCACGGGCGTACTTCACGTTGAAGCGCCAGAAGTCGACGAGCTCACAGGGCGTGTCAATCTCGGCCTGCTGGGCGGTCTTCGACTGGCCGAGCATCGTGGAGGCGGCGAGCGTCTCGCGCCACGTCGTGGAGAGCAGCTCGGCGGCGCGCAGGATGATCGCGGCGCGGTCGTCGAAGGACATCGCGCGCCAGGCCGGGGCGGCGGCGAGCGCGGCGTCGATCGCGTCCTGCGCGTCTGCCTGCGTGGCGTGGCGGCCGGTGCCGATGACGGCCTTGTGGTTGTGCGGCTGGACGACCTCGAACGGCTCGCCGCCACCGAGGCGCTTCTCGCCGCCGATGGTCATGGCCAGCTCGATCGGGTTCTCGGCAAGCTCCTTCAGCTTGGCCTCGAGCCGGGCGCGCTCCGGGGAGCCGGGGGCGTAGCCGTGCACCGGCTCGTTGACGGGGGCGGGGACCTGGGTTACGGCATCCATGGTTTCCGATGCTCCTTATGTGCGAGGTGCGTGGTGCGCAGTATGCGAAGTATGCGGGGTTATCGGTACGCGGTACGGGGCGGGGGTCAGCCCTTGGTGAGGACGGACCGCGCGAAGAACAGCAGGTTGGCCGGCTTCTCCGCGAGACGGCGCATGAAGTAGCCGTACCAGTCGGTGCCGTAGGCGGTGTAGACGCGCATCCGGTGGCCCTCGGCGGCGAGCCGCAGGTGCTCGTCGCTGCGGATGCCGTACAGCATCTGGAATTCGTACTCGTCCAGTTTGCGCCCGAAGCGGCGCGCCAGCTCCTGCGTGATGGCGATGAGCCGCGGGTCGTGGGACCCGATCATCGGGTACCCGGAGCCCTCCATCAGAATCTTCAGGATCCGGACGTACGCCTTGTCGATCTCGGCCTTGTCCTGGTACGCGACCTCGGCGGGCTCCTTGTAGGCGCCCTTCACGATGCGCACGCGGCTGCCGTTCGCGGCCAGGCGGCGGGCGTCGTCCTCGGTGCGGAAGAGGTAGGCCTGGATGACGCAGCCCGTCTGCGGGAAGTCCTTCCGCAGCTCCTCGTGGATGGCGAACATCGAGTCGAGGGTGGTGTGGTCCTCGGCGTCCAGGGTGACCGTGGTGCCGATGGCGGCGGCGGCCTCGACGACCGGGCGGACGTTGGCGAGGGCCAGGTCGTGGCCGCCTTCAAGGGCCTGGCCGAACATCGAAAGCTTCACGGACATCTCGGCCCGCTCACCGAGGCCGAGGTCCTTGAGGCGGTCGATGAGCTCCAGGTAGGCGTCGCGGGCGGCGTACGACTGCTCGACGGTGGTGATGTCCTCGCCCACCACGTCCAGGGTGACCTCAAGGCCCTTGTCGGCGGCGTCGACGACGATCGGGACCACCTGGTCGACGGTCTCGCCGGCGATGAACCGGTCGACGACCTGCTTAGTGCCCGGGGCCGCCGAAACGAAGCGGCGCATCTTGTCACTGCGCGACGCGGCAAGGATCACGGGACCCAGCACGGGCACCTCCACGGGAGTACGAGCGAGTGCCGCACCGATCGCTTTTGTCACAGATTCGGTACGACACGGATAACCACCGTGAAACTTAAGGATCGCTCTGATCCTGGGCTATCGACACCTGTCACGCATCCGTGGCCCGGATCTCAGACATATGTCTGAAGGCGGGGCCCGGCTGCGCGAGAATGGCTCTGTGAAAGGCGACTACCAGGAACTTGTCGACGAGATCTCGGCCCTGCTCGGCGCCCCGGCGACCCTGGAGAACCGCGACTTCGAGCTGATCGCGTTCGGCGCGCACGACGGCGGCGAGGGCGGCGACGGCGGCTTCGACAGCGCGGACCTCGACCCGGTCAGGACCCGCTCGATCCTCACGCGCCGCTCCACCACGGCCGTGCGCGCCTGGTTCGAGAGCTTCGGCATCACGCGCGCCACGAGCCCCGTCCGCATCCCGCCGACGCCGGAGGCGGGCGTGCACCGCGGCCGGATCTGCCTCCCGGTGCGCCACCGCGGCTACGCCCTGGGCTACGTGTGGCTGCTCGACGACGACCCGGGCCCCACGGACGCGCAGCTGGGCGCCGCCATGGAGGTGGCCGCCCGCATCGGCGCGCTGCTCGCCGACGAGGCCCAGGCGGGCGCGGACCTGACCCGCGAGTTCCGGGCCGTCCTGACCGCCGAGCGCGGCTGGCAGCGGGACATGGCGGTGGCGGCGCTCCGGACGGCGCTCGGGGCGCGCGGGGACGAACTGCACGCGGTGGTGTGCGTGGCGCCCTGGCCCTCCGCGCAACCCGACGGCGCGCCCGCGCTGCGGACGGTGCCGGGGGCGACGGCGCTGTGCACGGTGCCGTGGGCCACGACCGGCGCGCTGGAGCAGTCGCTCACCGGTCCGGTGGGGCAGTCGCTCGCGGCGATGGTGCGGCTGAGGTCACCGGACGCGCCCACCCCGGCGCTCACCGCGGCCACCCGTCTTGTCGCGGCGGCCGGTGCGGGCGCGGCGGCCGGGGTCGCCGACGCGCGGGCGGGCCTCGACGACCTGGGGGCGGCCTGGTCGGAGGCGTCGGCGGCGGCGCGCGCGGCGCTCGCCGAACCGCGTCTCGCGCCGCTCGCGCGCTGGTCGGACATCGGCCCCTACCGCCTCCTGACGTCCCTGCCCCCGCAGGCGGCCCGGGACGCCGTGGCCCGCGAGCTGCTCTCCCCCAGCAACCGCGAACTGGCCCGCACCGCCGAGGTGTTCCTCGACTGCGCGGGCCAGGCGGGCCGCGCGGCGGCGGAGCTCGGCATCCACCGCCAGACCCTCTACTACCGCCTCTCGCGCGTGGAGCAGCTCACGAAGCTCGACCTGGACGAGGGCGAGGACCGGCTTCTGCTGCACATGGTCCTGAAGGCGGCACGCCTGTAAGACCCTCCTGCTCCTGCAAGACCCTTCCACGCCAGTAAGACCCCGTTACGCCGCGGGCGCTCGGCAGGTCAGGTCCTCGGCCGGGAGCCTGCCCGTGGTCAGGTAGACCGTGGCGCTCCTGTCCGCGCAGGAGTTGGTGCCGTACACGATGTGCCCCTCTCCGCCCGCGACGGTGACCATCCGGGATCCGCGCAGGGCCCGGTGCATGGCGTGGCCGCCGGCCGGGGGCGTGGCAGGGTCCCATTCGTTCTGCAGGACGAGTGCACGGAGCCTGTTGGCCACTGTCGTCCTGGGTTCGCTGCCCGGCTTCCAGAAGGCACACGGCTTGATGTGGGAGTCGAAGTCGCCGGACAGCGGGTACCGGGCCTTGTCGCGGATCGCGTCGCGGCGGTACCGCTCGGGGTCGCGCGGCCACGACGTGCGGGTGTCGGCGCAGAGGACGGCCCAGGCGCTCGCGGTCTCATTGTCCGGGGGGACGTCACGGGCGGACTCCGGCCGGACGGGGCCCGGGGCCTGCTCGGGCGTGCCGGAGGGCTCGGGCTTCCTGCCCTCGGCCGCCTTCTTCAGCCCGGCGACCCATGCGGCGGCCTTCTGAACGCGGGAGAACATGGCGCGCTGGGCGCGAACGGCGTCACCGGTGAAGCGCGTCCCCCCGTAGTCGACGGGGGTGCGGTCGGCCCGGGCGACGAGGTCCCAGAACGTCTTGCGGACCTCGGCCGGGGTGCGGCCCAGTGCGTACGTCGCGTGCCGCCGGGCAGTCCATCGGGTCCAGCGCGTGAAGGCGGGCTCGGCCCTCTGCGCCATCGCCCGGAACATGCCCCGCCCGTACCGCGCGGGGTCGACCGCACTGTCGAGGACGAACCGGTCGGCGCGCCGGGGGAACATCTGCGCGTAGACGGCACCGAGGTAGGTGCCGTAGGAGAACCCCAGGTAGGAGATCTTCTTCTCCCCCAGCACGGCACGGATGACGTCCATGTCCCGAGCGGTGTTGCGGGTGGTGAGGTGGCGCAGCCTGTCACCTTCCCCGGCCCGGCACTTCGCGGCCACCGTACGGGCCCACCGCACGTCCTTCGCGAAGGTCCCGGCCCTGTACGGGCGCTCCAGGTCCTGTTCGCCGGCGGTCAGACCGCAGCTGACGGGCGAGCTCCGCCCGACGCCCCTCGGGTCGAACCCGATGAGGTCGTACCGTCTCTTCACTTCCTTGGGAAAGTCCGCGCCCACGCTGACGGGCAGATCCAGACCCGGCCCGCCGGGGCCGCCGGGATTGAGCAGCAGAACGCCACGACGTTCCTTCGCACTGCTCGCCTTGAGCCGGGATATCGCGATGTCCGTCTTCCTGCCTCCGGGATCGCCGTAGTCCAGCGGCACCTTGAGCGTCGCGCACTGATAGGCGGCGGGGTTCTTCGCGTCGCAGCGCTGCCATCGCGGCGTCTGTTGCGTGTACGGCCGCAGCGGGTCCTCGGCCGCGGAGGCATGGGATCCAGAAGGGGCCGTTTCCGGTATGAGTGCCGAAAGGAATGCCGCCACGGTACCGACGACCAGAAGAGAGCGAATTCGTGTGTTTCGCACAGTGGTCATTCCCCGGTGAGCTGCTGGCGGACGCACTGCTTGTACTGCTGGAAACTGTCGGGCTGATAGCACTCCTGCGTCTTGTTGGCGTACCAGACGAAGAAGACGGCGACCAGGGCGGACACCACGATCGCGATGATCGACGTCACCACGCCGGTGAGGGCCTTGCCCCGGCCGGCACCGGTCCGCTTGGCCGTCGTCAGGGCGACGATGCCCAGGATCAGGCCGATGCCGCCGATCAGGCCGCCGATGAAGAAGATCGACGTGCTCAAGCCGATGACGCCGAGCACCATGGCGGCCCGGGCCAGGCCATTGGTCGATGCCGTGCGATGCGGCGGCATCTGCATTCCGTACGTGTTCGTCATTCCGTGCGTGTTCATCAGACGTCCTTTGGTCAACTGCTCAGGGCACGATCCTGACTTCGGGGGCGCGGACGCACATCGCGGGAAGGCGGGAGAATCCGCTCCCCCGATCGAGGGAGGCCGTCGGTGAGCCGCCCGGTCATACTGGGGCGGTTATGATCAGGGCAATTCGGCCGCTGCTGCGCGGCTCCACGTATTCGGGCATGCTGTTCGCCTACTGCGGCGCGCTGGCGAGCCTTCCGCTGCTGGCATTCGCACTGCTGCCGACGCTGGCGTGGCCGTCCGCTCCCTACGGAGTGCAGGCCGCCCTGGTCCTCCTGGTCTGGGCAGCACTGATCGGCTCGGTCGGTCTTGCCCGCAGCACGCGGCGGGCGCTGATCGCGTTCGCCCGCCCCCTGCTGAGGGTGTCGTTGCCGGACCCGGCCGCCGTGCCGTCCGGCGCCGACCGCCTGCGGACCCCTCTCTGGCTGCTGCTGCACGTGGCGCTCGGGTGGACGGGGGCGCTGACGAGCGGCGCGCTGATCCTCATGGGGATCGCCCTCCCCGGGGACTGGCTCGGTGCCGAGGCCGGGCTGAGCCTGTTCGGCCGGTCGCTGCGGTCCGACGGCGGCTGGCGGAGCTGGGTGGTGGCGCTCTGCTGCCTGCTGCTCGCGGCGGTCGTGTGCGTGCTGGTGACGGGCGCGCTGCGGTGGCTGGCGCCCAGGCTCCTGGGTCCTTCGTCGGCCGAGCGGCTCGCGCTGATGGCCGAGCGGGAGCAGCGCCTCGCCGAGCGCAACAGGCTGGCCCACGAGCTGCACGACTCGATCGGGCACACGCTGACCGCGACCACGATCCAGGCGGCGGTCGCGGGCGAGGTCCTTTCCGCCGACCCGACGGCGGCGCGGGCCGCGCTGCGCAGCATCGAGGAGTCGGCCAGGGCCGCGCTTGAGGACCTGGATTACGTACTGGGCGCACTGCGCGAGGAGAAGGCGGATACGGCGCCGACCCGGACCCTGGCCGACCTGCCCGACCTGCTCGACCGGCTGCGGCACGCGGGCGCGGTCCTCGATGTGGAGCTGTCCGGCGAGTTGGCGCAGGTGCAGGGGACGCTCTCCCGGGCCGCGTACCGGATCCTGCAGGAAGGCCTGACGAACGCGTTGCGGCACGGGACGGGCGGTCCGATCGGGGTCCGGGTGGCGGCCCTGCCGGACCGCCTGGAGCTCGGTGTGGTCAATGGGGCGGGCGCGGGCATGCCTACGGGCGCGGGGGTCTTCCGGACGTCCGGGCACGGCCTGCCCGGCCTCACCGAGCGCGTGCGGCTGCTGCACGGCGAGATCGAGGTCGGCCCGGACGGGCCGCGGCACTGGCGCCTCGCGGTCCGGCTCCCGGTACGGGGCTCGGCATGACCGGCACCGACGCGACCTCAGCCGCCGTGCCGGGCGCCGCCCCCGTCACCCTCCTGATCGCGGACGACGACGAGGTGACCCGCAGCGGTCTGCGCACCCTGCTCGCGGCACAGCCGGGGATCACGGTGGTCGGGGAGGCCGCCGACGGCGTCGAGGCGGTCGAGCAGGCGCGGCGGCTGCGCCCCGACGTGGTCCTGATGGACGTACGGATGCCGCGCCGCAACGGCATCGAGGCCACCCGCCACCTCCTCGCCGAGCCGACCGGATCAGCCGGATCAGCCGGATCGGCCGGATCAGCCGGATCAGCCGGATGGGCCGCACCGCCGAAGGTCGTGGTGATCACCACCTTCGAGAACGACGACTACGTCACCGCCGCGCTCAGCGCGGGGGCCAGCGGGTTCGTGCTCAAGCGGCTTCCGGTCCGGCAGATCGCCGAGGCGGTACGCGTGGTGGCGGCCGGGGAGGCGATCCTCTTCCCGGCGGCCCTGCGCCGGATGGTCGCCGCCCGCCCGCTGGGCTCCGCCGAGGCGCTGCCGAAGGCGGCACTGACGGAGCGGGAGGAGGAGGTGCTGCGCCTGATGGCCACCGGCCTGTCCAACCCGGAGATCGCGCGGTCGCTCACGGTGAGCCTGGAGACGGTGAAGACGCACGTCGGGAACGTGCTGACCAAGCTCGGCGCGCAGAACCGGACCCACGCGGTGGTGATCGCGTACGAATCAGGCCTGGTGGTGCCGGGGTTCACCGGCTGACGCGCGCATACCGGCGGACGCGCGCACGAAGCTCCCGGCGCAAGACCTCAGGCGCCCGCGCCCGAAGCCCGCTCCATCACCCGCCGCAGCCCCTCCGTCAGCTGCTCCGCGTCCGTCGCCGACTCCGGGTCGAAGAGCCACTGCACCATGAGCCCGTTGAGCAGCGTCGTGTAGAAGCGGCCCTCGCTCTCCACGACGTCATCGGGCAGCGCGTCCTCGTCGATCCCCGTGAACATCGCGGTGAGCCCGCGCCGCCCCTCGACCTGCGCCTTCACCAGCAACTCCCGCACCCCGGCGAGCCGTTCGCCCTGCGTGATGACCTCCAGGGTGAGCATCCAGACGGCACGTGACTCCGGAAGCGAGCGGACGATGTTCGCCCAGACCCCCCGGAAGTGCTCCAGGCCGCCCGCGTCGTCGCCGCCCCCGCCGAGCGCGGCCGTGAACTCCGTGCCCATGGGCTCGATGAGCGCGACGTACGCCTCCACGAGCAGCGCGTCCTTCGACCCGTAGTGGTAGCCGATGGACGCCAGGTTCGTCCCCGACTCCTTGACGATGTCGCGCGCCGTCGTGCGCACGAACCCCTTCTCCAGCAGGCAGCGCTTGGCGCCTTCGAGCAGATCCTCACGGTGTCCCATGGCGGCACCCTATCCCCGATCCAGACAGCCGTCCCATACGTACGTTTTAAACACTCGTACTAGACAGCCGTATAAGACGTGCGTACAGTCCTGGCCCATGACGACGAACCTCGCCCACCCACCGGCCGCCGACCGCGCCGGACGCAAGGAGTGGACGGCCCTGGCCGTCCTGATGCTGCCGCTGCTCCTGGTCTCGATGGACGTCTCGGTCCTCTACTTCGCGATCCCCGCGATCAGCGCGGACCTGGAGCCGAGCGGGACCCAGCAGCTGTGGATGTTCGACATCTACGCGTTCGTGCTCGCGGGCCTGCTCATGACGATGGGCTCGCTCGGCGACCGCATCGGCCGCCGCAAGCTCCTCCTCTTCGGCGCCACCGCCTTCGGCGCGGCCTCCGTCGCCGCCGCCTACGCGTCGAGCCCCGGCATGCTGATCGCCGCCCGCGCGGTCCTCGGCATCGGCGGCGCCACCCTGATGCCGTCCACGATGGCGCTGGTGCGCACGATGTTCACCGATGCCGGGCAGCGGGCGAAGGCGATCGGCATCTGGTCGGGGGTGATGGTCGCGGGGATCGCCCTGGGCTCGGTCCTCAGCGGCGTCCTCGTCGAGTTCTTCTGGTGGGGCTCGGTCTTCCTGGTCAACCTGCCCGCGATGGTGCTGCTCCTGCTGCTCGCGCCGGTCCTCATCCCGGAGTCCAAGGACCCGGACCCGGGCCGCTTCGACGCGCTCAGCGTCCCCCTGTCGATGGCCGCGGTGCTGCCGCTCGTCTACGCCCTGAAGGAGTTCGCCGCGGAGGGCGTCCGCCCGCAGTACGTGGTGTCGCTGGCCGTGGGTCTCGCCTTCGCCGTCCTCTTCGTACGCCGCCAGCGCACCGCCGCGTCCCCGCTGATCTCCCCCGCCCTGTTCCGCCGCGGCTTCGGCTCCGCCGTGTCCCTGAACCTCATCTCGTCCTTCGCGATGATGGGTTCGGCGTACTTCACGACGCAGTACCTGCAGTCGGTGCTCGGCAAGAGCGCGCTCGAGGCGGCGCTGTGGGCGCTGCTGCCGTCGGTCCCGATCGGCTTCGCGGCCCCGGCCGCGGTGGCCCTCGTGCAGCGGGGTGCGAACCGGGCGTACGTGGTCGCGGGCGGCTTCACGCTCTCCGCGTGCGGCTACGGGATCCTCGCCCTCGCCGGGACCAACTCCCTGTGGACGGTCCTCGGCGCCGCCGGTGTCCTCGCGTGCGGCGCGGCCGTGGTCACCTCACAGCTGACCGACCTGGCGCTCGGCGCGGCCCCCGCCGAGAAGGCCGGCGCGGCGTCCTCGCTCCTGGAGACGGGCCAGGAGTTCGGCGGAGCGCTCGGGATGGCGGTCCTGGGGTCGATCGGCACCGGGGTCTACGGTCATGAGGTGCCGGGTGGGGCGCCGGACACGTTGGGGGGCGCCCTCGCGGCCGCCGATCAGTTGCCGCCCGCGGCCGGGGCCGCGCTCGCGGCGGCGGCGCGGTCCGCGTTCACCAGTGGGATGCATGTGGCCGCGGTGGTGGGGGCCGTGGTGCTCCTGGCCGCGGGTGCGCTCGCCGCGCGGGCCCTGCGGGACTCTCCCACCCGCCCGCCCTCTTCTGGGGGCTGCGCCCCCTAGACCCCCGCAATCGGCGCTCCGCGCCTCGTCCTCAAACGCCGGACGGGCTGAAATCTTCGCCGGACGGGCTGGAAAATCCAGCCCGTCCGGCGTTTGAGGACAAGCGCGAAGCGCGGGTAAAAGGGGGTCCAGGGGGCGGAGCCCCTTGGTTTCGGGAAGGGGTGGGACTGGGGTGCCCCCCGCGACGGACCTAGTCCGCCAGGTTGACCGACCGCGCCGACGCCGCGCCGATCTCCTCCGACAGCTCCGCCAGCACCGGCTGCGGCACCGTGGAGTCCACGGTCAGCACGGCCAGTGCCTCCCCACCGACGTCAGCCCGAGCGACCTGCATCCCCGCGATGTTGACCCCGGCCTCACCCAGGACACGCCCCACCGTCCCGACGACACCCGGCCGGTCCGCGTACCGCAGCACGACCATGTGGTCGGCGAGCGCCAGGTCCACGTCGTAGTCGCCGACGGCCACGATCTTCTGGTGGTTCTTGGGCCCGGCGAGCGTGCCGGACACGGCGACCTCCTCGCCGTCGCTGAGGGTGCCCCGCACGGTGACCACGTTCCGGTGGTCGGGCGACTCGGACGAGGTGGTGAGCCGTACCTCGACGCCCCGCTCCTGCGCGAACAGCGGAGCGTTGACGTACGACACCGTCTCGTCCACCACGTCCTCGAACACGCCCTTGAGCGCGGACAGTTCGAGCACCTTCACGTCGTGCTGGGTGATCTCGCCGTACACCTCGACGTCGAGCCGCACCGCGACCTCGCCCGCGAGCGCGGTGAAGATCCGGCCGAGCTTCTCGGCGAGCGGCAGGCCGGGCCGGACGTCCTCGGCGATGACACCGCCCTGGACGTTGACGGCGTCCGGCACCAACTCGCCCGCGAGGGCGAGCCGTACGGACTTGGCGACGGAGATGCCCGCCTTCTCCTGTGCCTCGTCCGTGGAGGCACCGAGGTGGGGGGTGCACACGACCTGGTCGAGCTCGAAGAGCGGCGAGTCGGTGCACGGCTCCTTCGCGTACACGTCGAGGCCGGCGCCCGCGACGCGGCCCTCCTTCAGCGCCGAGTACAGCGCCTCCTCGTCGACGATCCCGCCGCGCGCGGCGTTCACGACGCGCACCGACGGCTTGACCTTGTGAAGCGCCTCGTCGCCGATGAGGCCCACCGTCTCGGGCGTCTTCGGCAGGTGCACGGTGATGAAGTCGGAGACCTCGAGGAGCTCGTCGAGGGAGAGGACCTTGACGCCCATCTGCGCGGCGCGCGCGGGCTGTACGTACGGGTCGTACGCGACGACCTTCATGCCGAACGCGGACATCCGCTGGGAGACGAGCGCCCCGATGCGGCCGAGGCCGACGACGCCGAGCGTCTTCTCGGCGAGCTCGACGCCCGTGTACTTGGAGCGCTTCCACTCGCCGTTCTTCAGCGCCGTGTTGGCCTGCGGGATGTTGCGCGCGGTGGCGAGGATCAGGCCGCAGGCGAGCTCGGCGGCGGTGACGATGTTCGAGGTGGGGGCGTTCACCACCATGACGCCCGCCTTCGTGGCGGCCGACACGTCGACGTTGTCGAGGCCGACGCCCGCGCGGGCGACGACCTTCAGCTTGCGGGCGGTGGCGATGGCCTCGGCGTCGACCTTGGTCGCGGAGCGGACCAGGATGGCGTCGACGTCGGCGATCGCGGGCAGCAGCTCGGCGCGGTCCGCGCCGTTGCAGTGCCGGATCTCGAAGTCCGGGCCCAGGGCGTCGACGGTCGCGGGCGACAGCTCTTCAGCGATGAGTACGACCGGTTTGCCGTTGGCAGCAGTGCTCACGTGAGTCCTCACAAGTCCAATGCGGACGGCCGTCCCGACGGCCGCAGGCGGTGTCGCTAGCCGCGTGGAAGACGCACGACGCTGTGGGCCCGACGCGAATGTGGTGTGCAGTCTAGTAGCGCGCGGGGACCCTTCCTGCGCCTCCCTGAAAGGATCACCCGGACGTGCGGAAATAGCGCCCCTCGGGGGCACCTCCCACGCCCTTGAGGCAGTGGGGGCGATCGAGGAGCGGGGTCCGGGGCGGAGCCCCGCGGCGGTACGACGGCCGACGGGGCCGGGACCGTGGCCCCGACCCCGTCGACGTACGCCCTACTCGTTGTCGTTGACCCAGGACATGAGCTTGCGCAGCTCCTTGCCCGTGGTCTCCAGGAGGTGGTCCTGGTCCTGCTTCTTGTACTCGTTGTACTTCTTCAGGCCACCGTGGTACTCGTCCATCCACTGCTGGGCGAACGTGCCGTCCTGGATCTCGGCGAGGACCTTCTTCATCTCGGCCTTGGTGGCGTCCGTGATGATCCGGGGGCCGGTGACGTAGTCGCCCCACTCGGCGGTCTCGGAGACCGACCAGCGCATCTTGTCCAGGCCGCCCTCGTACATCAGGTCCACGATGAGCTTCAGCTCGTGCAGGCACTCGAAGTAGGCGATCTCCGGCTGGTAGCCCGCCTCGACGAGGGTCTCGAAGCCCGCCTTGACCAGCGCGGCCGTACCACCGCAGAGGACGGCCTGCTCGCCGAACAGGTCGGTCTCGGTCTCCTCGGTGAACGTCGTCTTGATGACGCCCGCGCGGGTGCCGCCGATGCCCTTGGCGTACGACAGGGCGAGCTCGAAGCCCTTGCCCGTGGCGTCCTGCTCGACGGCCGCGATGCACGGCACGCCGCGGCCCTCCTCGTACTGGCGGCGCACCAGGTGGCCCGGGCCCTTCGGGGCGACCATGCAGACGTCGACGCCCGCCGGGGCCTTGATGAAGCCGAAGCGGATGTTCAGGCCGTGGCCGAAGAAGAGCGCGTCGCCCTCCTTCAGGTTGTCCTTGATGGACTCCTCGTAGACCTGCGCCTGGATGGGGTCCGGGACCAGGATCATGATGACGTCGGCCTCGGCGGCGGCCTCGGCGGGCGTCACCACGCGCAGGCCCTGCTCCTCGGCCTTGACCTTGGACTTGGAGCCCTCGTGGAGGCCGACCCGCACGTCCACACCGGAGTCGCGCAGCGAAAGGGCGTGGGCGTGGCCCTGGCTGCCGTAACCGATGACCGCGACCTTGCGGCCCTGGATGATGGACAGGTCGGCGTCGGCGTCGTAGAACAGCTCGGCCACTGGAAATCTCCTATGTGTGCTGATGTTGCGTCCCACCGTACGGCGGGTCCGGTCAGGGAAGGTGAGGGGTTCCGGAATACGGAACGTCAGGCGGTGCGGTCCAGTGCCCGCAGGCTGCGGTCCGTGATCGAACGGGAGCCGCGGCCGATGGCGATCGTGCCGGACTGCACCAGCTCCTTGATGCCGAAGGGTTCGAGCATCTTGAGCATGGCCTCCAGCTTGTCGCTCGACCCGGTGGCCTCGATGGTCACGGCCTCGGGCGAGACGTCCACGGTCTTGGCGCGGAACAGCTGGACGATCTCGACGATCTGGGAGCGGGTCTCGTTGTCGGCGCGGACCTTCACGAGGACGAGTTCGCGCTGGACGGCCGAGCCCGGCTCCAGTTCGACGATCTTCAGGACGTTCACCAGCTTGTTGAGCTGCTTCGTGACCTGTTCGAGCGGCAGGTCCTCGACGTTCACGACGATGGTGATGCGCGAGATGTCGGGGTGCTCGGTGACGCCGACGGCCAGGGAGTCGATGTTGAAGCCGCGGCGGGAGAAGAGGGCGGCGATCCTAGCGAGGATGCCGGGGGTGTTCTCGACGAGGACCGAGAGCGTGTGCTTGGACATGACGGTCATGGCGGTCGTACCTCTTCCTGGTGCTCTCAGTCGTCTTCGCTGTCGCCGAAGTCGGGGCGGACGCCCCGGGCGGCCATGACCTCGTCGTTCGAGGTGCCCGCCGCGACCATCGGCCAGACCTGGGCGTCCTCGTGGACGATGAAGTCGATCACGACGGGCCGGTCGTTGATCGCGTTGGCCTCCTCGATGACCTTGTCCACGTCCTCCGGGCGCTCGCAGCGGATCGCGTGGCAGCCCATCGCCTCGGACAGCTTGACGAAGTCGGGGACGCGGGTGCCGGCGCTCGCCGCCTCGGCGGACGCGGCGCCGTCGGCCTCCGGGCCGCTGTGCAGCACGGTGTTGGAGTAGCGCTGGTTGTAGAAGAGCGTCTGCCACTGGCGGACCATGCCGAGGGCGCCGTTGTTGATGATGGCGACCTTGATCGGGATGTTGTTCAGGGCGCAGGTGGTCAGCTCCTGATTGGTCATCTGGAAGCAGCCGTCGCCGTCGATCGCCCACACCGTGCGGTCGGGCATGCCGGCCTTCGCGCCCATCGCGGCCGGCACGGCGTAGCCCATCGTCCCGGCGCCGCCGGAGTTGAGCCAGGTCGCGGGCCGCTCGTACTGGATGAAGTGGGCGGCCCACATCTGGTGCTGGCCGACGCCCGCCGCGAAGATCGTGCCCTCGGGCGCCAGTTGGCCGATCCGCTCGATGACCTGCTGCGGCGCGAGCTGGCCGTTGTCCGGGTGGTCGTAGCCCAGCGGGTAGGTCTCGCGCCAGCGGTTGAGGTCGGCCCACCAGGCGGCGTAGTCGCCGGTGTGGCCCGCGGTGTGCTCGGCCTGGATGGCCTGGACGAGGTCGGCGATGACCTCGCGGGCGTCACCGACGATCGGCACGTCGGCGGCGCGGTTCTTGCCGATCTCGGCCGGGTCGATGTCCGCGTGCACGATCTTGGCGTACGGGGCGAAGCTGTCCAGCTTGCCGGTGACGCGGTCGTCGAAGCGGGCGCCGAGGGCGACGATCAGGTCGGCCTTCTGCAGCGCGGTGACGGCGGTGACGGCACCGTGCATGCCGGGCATGCCCACGTGCAGCGGGTGGCTGTCGGGGAACGCGCCGAGCGCCATCAGGGTGGTGGTGACGGGCGCGCCGGTGAGCTCGGCGAGGACCTTCAGCTCGGCGGTGGCGCCGGCCTTGATGACGCCGCCGCCGACGTACAGGACGGGGCGCTTGGCGGCCGTGATCAGCTTGGCGGCCTCGCGGATCTGCTTGGCGTGCGGCTTGGTCACCGGGCGGTAGCCGGGCAGCTCCTGCTGCGGCGGCCAGGAGAACGTGGTGCGGGCCTGCAGCGCGTCCTTGGCGATGTCGACGAGGACGGGGCCCGGACGGCCGGTGGAGGCGATGTGGAACGCCTCGGCGATGGTGCGCGGGATGTCCTCGGCCCGGGTGACCAGGAAGTTGTGCTTGGTGATCGGCATGGTGATGCCGACGATGTCGGCCTCCTGGAAGGCGTCCGTGCCGATCGCCTTGGAGGAGACCTGGCCGGTGATCGCCACCAGCGGCACCGAGTCCATGTGCGCGTCGGCGATGGGCGTGACCAGGTTGGTGGCGCCGGGGCCCGAGGTGGCCATGCAGACGCCGACCTTGCCGGTGGCCTGGGCGTACCCGGTGGCCGCGTGGCCCGCGCCCTGCTCGTGCCGGACCAGGACGTGGCGGACCCGGGTGGAGTCCATCATCGGGTCGTACGCGGGGAGGATCGCGCCTCCGGGAATGCCGAATACCGTGTCGGCCCCGACTTCCTCGAGGGAGCGGATCAGGGACTGGGCGCCCGTGACGTGCTCGACGGAGGCGGACTGCTGTCCAGAGGATCGGGGCCGCGGCTGCGGATGGTGGGCCCCGGTGGCCTGCTCGGTCATCGGCATTCTCTTCTCGAAGCTGAGGGTTTTCGCTGATCTCGAAGCTGATCTCGAAACTGGGCTTCTTGCTCGGGGTGGTGCGGGGTTTCGCGGGGTTTTTGCCAGGGTTTGACAGGTGCCAGTGCAACAAAAAACCCCTCGTGCCGTGAGGCAAGCGAGGGGAGCGCGCCGGGTGCGTTCGCTGGGGTCATCCGGTGTTCGGACCGGGCCGTCCCAGCTTCAGCCGACGCGCTTTCCAAGTACGAGAATTCGGGTGCGCATGGCCTTGACCCTCCCTCCGGCGCGCCACACCTGTCAAGTAGGTGGGACGGGCGTCTCATTATGTGAGCGCCCATAGGGGCCGGATCCGGCCGCGCAGGCCGTGCCCGCGCCGCCGAAGGCCGCCGCGGCGGAGCCCCCGAACGCCGGGGACGGCTCGCCGTAGGCCGCGCCGAACGCGGTCGCGCCCTCGCCGTACGCCGTGGCGGGCTCCCCCGCGGGCGCGCCCACGTACACCGGCTCCACCGGGCCGTGGGGCACCGGGTACTCCCCGACCGTGAGGGCCCGGCGCAGCCGGAACTCGTCGAGCGGGCCGGAGAAGGCCATGCCCTGCCCGTGCGTGCAGCCCATGGCGCGCAGGGCGATGACCTGCTCGGGGTGGTCGACGCCGTCGGCCACGGAGGACAGGCCGAGGTCGGTGGCGATCCGGAGGAGGCCCGACGTGATCTTGTAGAGGCGCGCGGACTCCACGACGCCCTCGATGAGGCCGCGGTCCAGCTTCAGTACGTCCACGGGCAGGCGCCGCAGCGCGTTGATGGCCGCGCAGCCGCTGCCGAACCCGTCGAGGGCGATCCGCACGCCGAGCCTGCGCAGGGCCGTCAGACGGCGCTCCAGGTCGTCGAGGGACACGCGCGGGTCGCTGTCGGTGAGCTCGATGACGAGCGCGCCGGACGGCAGGCCGTGCCGCGTGAGCAGCGCCTCCAGGGAGCCGAGGGGCAGGGAGCGGTCCACGAGGCGGCGCGCGCCGAGCCGCACGGCGACGGGCACCGCGTGTCCGGCGCCGCGGCGCTCGGCGGCCTGCTCGACGGCCTCCTGGAGCAGCCAGCGGCCCAGCTCTGCGGTGCGCTCGCTGTCGTCGGCGGTGCGCAGGAACTCGGCGGGCGTGAACAGGATGCCCTGGGCCGAGCGCCAGCGCGCCTGGGCGGAGACGGACGCGATGCGGCCGGTGTCCAGGGACACCACGGGCTGGTGCAGGAGCGCGAACTCGCCGTCGTGCAGGGCGCTGCGCAGGCGCGTGGCCAGCTCGGCCTTGCGGGCGACGTCGGCCTGCATCTGGGGCGCGTACAGCTCGACGCGGCCCTTGCCCGCGGCCTTCGCGCGGTACATCGCGAGGTCGGCGTTGCGCAGCAGCTCGCCCGCGCCGACGCCCGGTTCGGCGAAGGCGACGCCGATGGACGCGGCGACCCGGACATCGTTGCCGTCGATGTCGTAGGGCTGCGAGAGCCTCAGTCTCAGGCGGTCGGCGAGCTCCAGTATGTGCTTCTCGCGCGCGGCGTGGTCGCGGGTGCCGTCGCCCACGATGAGGGCCGCGAACTCGTCGCCGCCGAGCCGGGACGCGGTGTCCGACGCGCGGACCGCTTCCTGGAGGCGGTGGGCGGCCTGCACGAGGAGCGCGTCACCCGCCTGGTGGCCGATCGTGTCGTTGACGGCCTTGAAGCCGTCGAGGTCGATGAAGAGAACTGCGGTGCCCCGGTCGGTGACTCTGCGACCGCCGAGCGCGGCGGCGACTCGGCGGGTGAAGAGCGCCCTGTTGGGCAGGTCGGTGAGGGGGTCGTGCTCGGCGTTGTGCTGCAACTGCGCCTGGAGGCGCACCCGTTCGGTGACGTCGCGGCTGTTGAAGATGAGGCCGCCGTGGTGGCGGTTGACGGTGGACTCCACGTTCAACCACTCGCCCGTGCCGGACTTGAAGCGGCACTCGATGCGGGTCGTCGGCTCCTCCACGGGGTTGGCGGTCAGGAAGCGGCGCACCTCGTGGACGACGCGGCCGAGGTCCTCCGGGTGCATGAGCGTGGCCAGTTCGGAACCGACGAGCTCGTCGGCGTCGCGGCCGTAGACACCGGCGGCGGCCGGGCTGACGTATCTCAGGATGCCGCTCGGTGCGGCGATCATGATGACGTCGCTGGAGCTCTGCACGAGGGACCTGAAGTGGTTCTCCTTCTGGGCCAGCTCCTGGGTGAGCGTGATGTTGTCGAGCAGCATGATGCCCTGGCGCACGACGAGCGCGAGGACGACGGTGCCCGCGGTGAACAGCACGACCTCGTCGACGCTGCGGCCGTTCAGGACGTTGTAGAGGATCCCGAGCGTGCAGACGGCGGCGGCCAGGTAGGGCGTGAGCGCGGCGAGCGAGCCCGCGATGGGGCGGGTGGGCGCGTACCGCGCGTCGTCGGTCCGCTCGGCCCGCTCGGTCCGCTCCTCGGCGGGCTCGCCGCCGCGGGCGCCCGCGGGGCGGCCCGCGGCGTGCGCCCAGGGCGCCACGGGCGCGTGGCCGGGGTCGCCCCGCTCCCCGCGCCCGTGCCACGGCACGGCCCAGGGGGCGTACGCGAGCAGCAGCGAACCGGCGAACCAGCCCGCGTCGAGCAGCTGGCCGGAGCGGTAACTGGCGTGCAGCAGCGGCGAGGTGAACAGCGCGTCGCACATCACGGTGAGCGCGAGGGCGCCGATCGCGGTGTTCACGGCGGTCCGGTTCGCCGAGGACCGCCGGAAGTGCAGCGCGAGGACCATGCTGACGAGGGCGATGTCCAGGAGCGGGTACGCGAGCGACAGCGCGGCGTGGGCGACGCTCGGGCCCTCGAACTGCGCGGTGTGCGCGAGGGCGAGGCTCCAGGAGAGCGTGAGCAGGGAGCCGCCGATGAGCCACGCGTCGAGCGCGAGGCAGACCCAGCCGGCCTTGGTGACCGGCCGCTTGGCGAGCACCAGGAGCCCGATGATGGCGGGCGGCGCGAAGCACAGGAAGAACAGGTCCGCGAAGCCCCGCTGGGGCACGGGCGCGCGCAGGACGACCTCGTACCAGCCCCAGACGCCGTTGCCGCAGGCCGCCATCGCGGAGGAGAGCGCGAACAGCAGCCATGCGGGTCGAAAGCGGCTGCGCCGGGTGCGGGAGTAGAGGAAGCAGGAGACGGCGGCGGCCGCCGCGGCGGCGCTCAGGCCGAAGTCGCCCATGATGAGCGCGAGTCGGTCCGAGCCCCAGCCGAGCGCGGAGCCCGTCGCGTACCCGCCGCAGACCAGGAGCAGGACGACCTGCGAGAACAGTCCCGCGCCCCCTCCGGGGGCCGGACGTCTGGCCAGGGGGGCGCGCTGCGACGGCACGGGCGCCCGCCCGAGCCCGCCGTCGAGGACGGTCGCGGAGGCCGACTGCCCGCTCACCGGCCCGCCCCGCTCGGCACGGTGCTCGGCACGGCGGCGCCAGGCCCACGGCCGTCGCGCCCGGGCTTCACGTGGACCACCGCGCCCGCCGCGCCCGCCGTCCCCGCGCGCGGGGAGCGCGTCGTCGGACCACAGGGGCCACTCCGCGGGGCGCCAGGGCGGGACGGTGACGAGGGCGTCGAGGGCGTCGAGGGCGCCGCAGTCGACGGGGACGCCCCGGTCGTCGGGAGCGTCGGGGTCGCCCAGGGGCGGCCGGTGGCCGCGCGGTCGCGCGGCCGGCACACGTCGGTCCCCGGCCGGTGCGGACGGCGCCGGGCGGTCCGGCGCAGGAGCCGGTGCCGCCGGGCGCAGTGCCGACGGCTGCGGGCTGGTGTGCGCGAGAGTCGCGGGCGGTGGTCCCGCCGCGTCGAATCGTTCGCCCATAGGCCGTGCATCGCCCGTCGCCCCCCTCGCAGTGTCGTTACTCGATCCCCGGCGCCGATCGGTACGCGGCGCAGCCCCTGTCGGGACGATACACCAGCCTCGTCACTCAGGGACAGGTCCGCTCTACGCTCCGTGACTACCAGGGGTGATGCGAACACAACACGCACACAAGCAGGTGCGGAGCGTGCACATAAACGGTCCCTGCCGTTCCATGCGGTCACCCGGCACCGGATATCGACCGGTCCTGATCGGTTTCCTGAACCGCCTTACCGAACAGGACCGTTGAGCCGACCGCCCTACCGATCACCGCGCCGATCACCGGTCCGTCAGGTCTCCAGGACCACGTTGTCGAGCGGCTCCCCGGCCGCGTACCGGCGCACCTGCGCGGCCAGCAGGCGCTTCGCGCGCGGCAGGAACGCGGACGACGAGCCGCCCACGTGCGGGCTGATGAGCACGCCGGGGGCCTGCCACAGCGGATGGCCCGGGGGCAGCGGCTCGGGGTCCGTGACGTCGAGGGCGGCGGTGAGGCGGCCGCTCTCCAGCTCCGCGAGCAGCGCCTTGGTGTCGACCACGGGACCGCGGGCCACGTTCACCAGGAGCGCGCCGTCCTTCATGCCCGCCAGGAAGTCGGCGCCGGCCAAACCCCTGGTGGCGTCGGTGAGCGGCGTGGAGAGGATCACGACATCGGCTTCAGGAAGCAGTCGGGGCAGTTGGGTCAGCGGGTGCACCGGACCGCGCGCCGTGGTGCGCTCGGAGCGCGCGACGCGCGCCACCCGCGCGCATTCAAAGACAGCGAGCCGGTCCTCGATCGCGGAGCCGATCGACCCGTACCCCACGATGAGCACCGACTTGTCGGCGAGCGCCGGATAGAACCCCGAGCGCCACTCCTGGACCCGCTGCCCCTCCACGAAGCGCGGAACGCCCCGCAGGGAGGCGAGGATCAGCGTGAGTGCGAGCTCCGCGGTGCTGGCCTCGTGCACCCCGCGCGCGTTGCACAGCCGGACGCCCGGGGCGAGGTCCTTCAGGCCGGGCCGCATGTGGTCGATGCCCGCGGTCAGCGTCTGTACGACCCGCAGTGACGTCATGCGTGCCAGTGGCGGTACGACGGTGCTGGAGGGCTCCATGTACGGCACTACGTAGAACACGCAGTCCGCCGGGTCGGCGGGATAGTCCGTTCCGCCGTCCCAGAGGCGGTACGTGAGACCCGCATCGGACGCGGCGGGCAGCCCCTCGATGCCGGACGCTTCGTACGGCAGCCATACGTCGGTTGTCATGGTCAGGAGGCTAAGGGATGTCCGCCGGGACACCCCCTGGCGAACAGGGCGCACGTCGCGCGCCCGGACGCAGAGGTTACGTTGGGGGCCGCCCAGACAGAGATCACCGGACGACGCGGAGGACACGGCCAGGTGGAGCGCAGGACGATCGGCGCCGGGGCGCTCGGGGTGGGCGCCGTCGGACTCGGCTGCATGCCGATGAGCTGGGCGTACTCCAGCTCGCGGCAGCGCGGGGACGCCTCGGTGCGCACCCTGCACACGGCGCTCGACCAGGGCTCGACGCTCCTCGACACGGCGGACATGTACGGGCCGTTCACCAACGAGCTGCTGATCGGCCGCGTCCTGAAGGAGCGGCGCTCGGAGGCGTTCGTGTCGACCAAGTGCGGGCTGCTCGTGGGCGATCAGCACATCGTCGCCAACGGCCGCCCCGGCTATGTGAAGCGGGCCTGCGACGCGTCGCTGCGGCGGCTCCAGACGGACACGATCGACCTGTACCAGCTGCACCGCGCCGACCCCGAAGTGCCGATCGAGGAGACCTGGGGCGCGATGGCCGACCTGGTCACGGCCGGGAAGGTGCGGGCGCTCGGGCTGTGCGCGGTGGGGGCGCGGGCGGGGCGCCGGGGCACGGGTGCGGGGCTGCACGACTCCACGGTCCGGCAGTTGGAGCGGATCCAGCAGGTCTTCCCGGTGACGGCCGTGGAGGCCGAGCTCTCGGTGTGGTCGCCGGAGGCCCTCGACGTCCTGCTGCCGTGGTGCGCGGCGCGCGGCGTGGGCCTCCTCGCGGCGATGCCGCTGGGGAACGGTTTCCTCACGGGCACGCTGACGCCGGGTCAGGGCTTCGAGCCGGACGACCTGCGCGCCCGGCACCCCCGGTTCACCGCCGAGATGATGGCGGCCAACCAGCCCCTCGTCGTGGGCCTGCGCCGGGTCGCGGAGCGGTACGGGGCGACTCCGGCGCAGGTGGCCCTCGCGTGGGTGCTTGCGCAGGGGGCGCAGGTGGTGCCGATTCCGGGGGCCAAGCGGGAGCGGTGGGCGCGTGAGAACGCCGGGGCGGCCGGGCTGCACCTGACGGCGCGGGACCTGGCGGACCTGGCGGCGCTGCCGGCGGCGCAGGGTTCTTGGTACTGAACCCTCGCGGGACGCCCCAGACCCGCCCCTTTACCCAAAACCAGGGGGCTCCGCCCCCTGGACCCCC
>NZ_JBHYJH010000098.1:0-35692 GCF_042740445.1 Streptomyces sp. NPDC059003
GCCCCATGATCCAGGACCAGGATCATGGGGCGGAGTCGGTGCAGCGGGCAGAGGTCATCGGGTGTCGAACGCCCCCGCCCATTCGGTGTCGGCGACCTCCGAGGCGCGTTCCCAGTGCGGGGTGTAGTCCGTCGTCGCGGCGATGGCGGCCAGTGCCTCGCGGTTCAGCCAGACCTTCTCGAACGCGTCGGCGTACCGGTCGAGCAACGGTCCCGAGTCCGGATGCAGATGTGCCTTCTGGATCGTGAAGGAGTCGTCGAGGACCCGCAGGGTCGCCGGGAAATCGCCGGGACGGTAGGGGCGGTCCACGACGCCGGGCAGCGCCCACGGGTAGGCGCCGAACCCGCGCCGGCCGGTGAAGACCCGCTGCGCGGGAAGCGGCTGCAGCTGGTAGGGCACGGCGGGCACCCCTTCGGCACGCAGGGCCCGCTGCAGGACGGAGCGCAGCGGGCCGGCCAACTCGTCGGCAAGCCCGAAGGCGGCGGGATCCACCCGGATGCGCAGGATGTGCCAGGCATGGGTGCGGTCCCGTGGGACCTCGGGCACGAGGAAGCCGGGATACGCGGCCAGCCGCCCAAGGAGACGGCCGACGTTCTCCTCGCGGACGGCCATCTCGGCGGGGAGTTGCGTCAGCCGGCTACGGGTGAAGGCCGCCTGTATCGTGTTCGGCTTGCAGTTCCAGCCCAGCAGATGCGCCACGTAGCTGCGCTCGCCGCGTGCCGGAATGAGTTCACCGAACTGCCGCAGCATGGTCGCCCTCGTCGCCACGTTCGCGTCATTCGTGGTGATCAGGCCGCCCTCACCGCAGGTGGCGAGATTCTTGCTGACGTTGAGGCTAAAGGTGTTCACCGCACCGATCGAGCCCACGTACCGGCCCCGGTACCGGGCGCCGTGCGCCTGCGCGGCGTCCTCTACCACGGTGATCCCGTGTCGGGCGGCGATCTCGGTGATCCGGTCCAGATCGGCGGGCAGACCATGCAGGTGGACCACGACGATCGCCTTGGTCCGGCTGGTGATCGCGGCCTCCAGCGCCGCGGGGTCCAGGTTGAACGTGACCGGGTCGATGTCCACGAACACCGGTACGGCCATGAGATGGAGCGGAGCGGTGGCGCTGCCGATGAAGCTCAGGGCAGGCACGATGACCTCGTCGCCGGGCTCCACGCCCGCGGCGGCAAGCGCGACCGACAGCGCCGCGGTTCCGTTGCTCACCGCAACACAGTGCTCCGTGCCGACATACTGCGCCCACTCCCGCTCCAGGCCGGCGATCTCCTGCTCTCCCGACGAGGCGGAGGTGAACCGGCCAGACCTCAGTACCCGGTGGACCGCCTGCTCGTCCTGATCGGTCACCATCGGCCAGGGCCTGATCCCGAGTTCCCTGGGAACGGCCCGGTCACCACCGAACATCGCCAGGTCGACCGCCTGCCGGGCTGGTTGCTGGATTGTCACCGCTGAACCTCTTCTCCACGTGATTCCGTCCGAACGTCGCGCATGTCATCGTCCGCGCGCGCCGTCGCGACCGGCGGCAATCACACCGGCAATTCCGGTGTGCTCCCTCGCGGCTCTCCCTCGAATTGCCGCTCCGACTGCCGCCGACGGCGAGCTCCGCTGGCTAACTTCGTTCCTGATTCCAGACCGGAACCGGAATGAGGGAATACGTGGACAGCTCTATTCATCATGCGAGTTCGCGTGTGGCCGGAAGAACTCCGGTCACCCGGCACCAGCGTGTCCTCTGCCAACTCGTCGCCGATGTTCTCGGGGTGAGCGGCGTCGGGATCGACGACGGGTTCGTGGCGCTCGGCGGAGACAGCATCATCGCCATGCAACTCGTCGGCCGGGCACGGAAAGCCGGTCTGCGGATCACCGTCGGCGATGTGCTGACGCGGCGGGACATGGAAGCACTGGCACAGACGGCCACTCCGCTGGCCCAGGAGCCGGCGCCCGTCGCGGACAGCGGCGTGGGACCGGTCGTCACCACCCCGATCATGCACTGGTTCCGGGAACGCGGTGGCGTGGTCGACACCTACAACCAGTTCGCGGTCCTGCGTACGCCTTCAGGGCTGACGGAACCCCGTCTGATGTCGATGGTGCAGGCCCTGCTCGACCACCACGACATCCTGCGCCTGCGGCTGTCCGTGCTGGGCGACGAGGCGGACTGGGAGCTGGAGACCCTGCGGGCGGGCGCCGTGGACGCGGCCTCGACCGTCCGGCGGATCGACGTGGCGGGGCGCCCCGAACAGGACTGGGCCGGGCTTGTGCGACAGGAGTCGGACGCGGCGCGCGACAGGCTGCGCCCCCGGGAGGGCAACGTCCTCCAGGCCGTGTGGTTTGACGCCGGACCGGATCGCCGGGGCGTGCTCGCCCTGGTCGTCCATCATCTGGCCGTCGACTCGCTCTCCTGGCGCATCCTGGCCGCCGATCTCGCGAGCGCCTGGCAGGCGGTCGAGCAGGGTGCCGCGATCACTCTCGATCCGGTGCCGACCTCGTTCCGCCGCTGGTCCCACATCCTCGCCGAGCAGGCGCACACGCAGGCCGCCATCGCCGAACTCCCCGGCTGGCTCGATCGGTTGCGTCCCGGCGCCGGCCGGTTCGGCGACCGGGTGAGGGTGCCGGGGCAGGACATGGAAAGCCGGGACCGGAGTTTCACCGAGTCCCTGCCGGCCGAGTTCACGGAGGCGTTGTTGACCACGGTGCCGTCGCTGTTCAACGCCGGCATCAACGACGTACTCCTCGCCGGTCTCGCACTGGCGCTGGGCGACTGGCACCGCGGACGCGGCACGGTCGGCGACGGCACCGCACTGCTGCACCTGGAGGGACACGGCAGGGAGGACGCACTCGCGGAGGTGGATCTCTCCCGGACCGTCGGCTGGTTCACCAGCCTGTTCCCGATCAGGCTCGACCTGGGTGCACCGGACCGGACGGATGCGCAGGCCACCGGGGCGGCGGTGGGGAACGCGGTGAAGCGCGTCAAGGAGCAGGTGCGCGGCGTTCCCGACAAGGGAGTCCGGTACAGCCTCCTTCGCTATCTGAATCCGGAGACGGGTGCGCTGCTGGAGAAGGCGGCCCAGCCGGAATTCGTCTTCAACTACCTGGGCCGCTTCGAGGTCTCGGACGACGCCGACTGGTCGGTCGTAGCGGAGTACGGGACCGGTCTGGACGACACGGGATCAGGGATGCCCATGGCCCACAGCATCGAGGTCAACGTGGCCACTGTGGACCGGGCGGACGGCCCGGTGCTGCGGGCCACCTGGACCTGGGCCGACAGCGTCGTGTCCGAGGCGGACACCCGCGAGCTCGCGGACGGGTGGTTCCGGATGCTCCGGGCCCTGGTCGCGCACGCCCGCGAACCCGGAGCGGGCGGACTCACCCCGTCCGACCTGACCCTGAGCTCGCTCAGCCAGCACGAAATCGAAGAGATCGAATCAGATCTGCGGGCCTCCTGAGGAAGTTGACACTGAAGATGAACCAATCGGCGGTCGAGGACATCCTTCCCCTGTCCCCCTTGCAGGAAGGCCTTCTCTTTCACGCGCTGTTCGACCGGGAAAAGCACAGCCCTTACCTCGCGCAATTCGCCGTGGACCTCGACGGGCCGGTGGATTCCGCGCTCATGAGGGCGGCCGCGGAGACAGTGATGCGGCGCCACGCCACCTTGCGGTCCGGATTCCGGTACCGAAAGACAGGCGAACCGATACGGGTGGTCCGCCGCGATGTCCCGCTGGACTGGCGGGAGATCGAGACCGGTCAGGACAGCGCACCGGAACGGATCGCCGAACTGACCGAGCAGGACTGGGCCCGGGGCATCGACGTCGGCGGATCGTCGTTGATCAGGTTCACCCTTGTCCGGCGGACCGACCGCCACCACCGGCTGCTCGTGACGGCCCACCACCTCCTCCTGGACGGCTGGTCCTTCGCCCTGCTGTTCCAGGAGCTGTTCGCGGTGTACTCCCGCGCGGGCGGCACCGCCGACCTGCCGCCGGTGCGTCCGTACCGGGACTACCTGGCATGGCTGGCGCGACAGGACCGGGTCGGCGCGGAGCGGCACTGGGCAGCGGCCCTGGAAGGGGTTGCCGAGCCCACGTTTGTCGCGTCCGCCGATTCCCGGAGCGGTCCGCCGCCCGAGGAGGTCGCGGTGCTGCTCCCGTCGGAGACGACGGCGCTGCTGACCGCGTACGCCCGCAGGAACCATGTCCTGCTCAACACGGTGTGCCAAGGAGTCTGGGCCATCCTGGTCGGTTCGCTCACCGGACGCGACGACGTGGTGTTCGGCTCGACGGTCAGCGGCCGTCCGGCCGAGTTGACCGGCGCGGACTCGATGATCGGCATGCTCATCAACACCGTTCCGGTACGGGTACGGCTGGACCCGGCGGCCTCGGTGAGCGCGCTGTTCGAGCAGATCCAAGCGGGACGCGCCGCATCGCTCGACCACGATCACCTCGGCCTGACCGACATCCAGCGCCTGACCGGGCTCCCCACCGCGCTCTTCGACACCAACGTGGTCTTCGACAACTTCCCGATGCACGACTACAAGATCGACTCACCCGACGGTGAACTGGAGGTGGGCGTCACCTTCCGGGACAGCGCGCACTATCCGCTGACCCTCGCCGTCGAACCGGGCGAGCGGCTCGCGCTGCGCCTGCACTACCGCCCGGACCTGTTCACCGCAGACCGGGCGGCCGAGCTCGCCGACCGGCTGGTGCTGCTCCTCGAGCAGGTGGCGGAGAACCCGGACCGACCGCTCTCCGCGCTGACCATGCTGTCGCCCGAGCAGCGTGACCGGGTCGTACACACGTGGAACGACACCACGGTCGAGCTGCCCGAGGTGACGCTCGCCGAACTGTGGTCGGAGCAGGTCCGGCGCACACCGGAGGCGACGGCCCTGGTGGCGTCCGACGAGCGACTGAGCTACGCCGAGCTGGACCAACGCGTGGAGCTCCTTGCGGCGCAGCTCGCCCACCGAGGCGCGGGCCCCGACCGGGTCGTGGCCGTGGCACTGCCCCGCTCGGTCGAGCTGGTGGTCGCGATCCTCGCCGTCGTCAGAGCGGGCGCGGCCTACCTTCCGGTGGATCCGGACCACCCCGCCGGACGGATCGCCGCGATGGTCGCGGACGCCGGGCCGATCCTCGTACTGACCGACTCCGAGAACGCCGGAGCCCTTCCCGGCCCCACGCCGAAGCTGTTGCTCGACGAGCCGATCGCCCCGGCCTCCGCCCGACCGGTGCCACCGCTCCCGGCGCACTCCGCCTATGTCATCTTCACCTCCGGATCGACCGGACGGCCCAAGGGGGTCGTGGTCCCGCACGCCGCCATCGTCAACCGTCTGCTGTGGATGCAGGCGGCGTACCGGCTCACCGGCGCCGACCGGGTCCTGCAGAAGACCCCGGCCGGTTTCGACGTATCGGTGTGGGAGTTCTTCTGGCCGCTGATCTCCGGGGCGACCCTGGTCCTTGCGAAGCCCGGTGGACACCGCGATCCCGCCTACCTCGCCGAGCTGATCCAGCGTGAATCGGTGACCGTCACGCATTTCGTGCCCTCGATGCTGCAGGCGTTCCTCCGGGAGCCCGGCGCGGCCGGCTGCACGGGCCTGCGCCGGATCATCTGCAGCGGTGAGGCCCTGGCCGCGGAGACACGGCGCGAACTCTTCGACACGCTCGGCTCCTGCGAACTGCACAACCTCTACGGACCGACCGAGGCCGCCGTCGACGTGACCTCCTGGCAGTGCCGCCGCGGCGACGAGGAAAGTACGGTGCCGATCGGCCGGCCGCTGGCCAATGTGTCGGCATACGTGCTGGACGGCGGGCTGCGGCCGGTGCCGCCGGGAGTGGTGGGCGAGCTGTACCTGGGCGGGGTTCAGCTCGCCCGGGGATACACCGGGCGTCCCGCCTTGACCGCCGAGAGGTTCGTGGCTTGCCTGTTCTCGGCGGGGGAGCGCATGTACCGGACGGGTGACCTGGCCCGGTGGACCGCGGACGGGGAACTGGAGTACGTCGGCCGCGTGGACGCGCAGGTGAAGATCCGCGGCTTCCGCGTGGAGCTCGGCGAGATCGAGGCGGTGCTGGCCGGCCACCCCGCGGTGGTGCAAGCGGCGGTCGTCCTCAGGGAGGACCGGCCGGGCGACCAGCGCCTGGTGGCGTATGCCGTGCCCCGGGCGCCGGGCCTCATGGACCGGGAACTGCGCCGGTTCGTGTCGGACAGCCTGCCCGACTACATGGTCCCCGCCGCGGTGGTCCTGGTCGAGACCATGCCGACGACGATGAATGGGAAGCTCGACCGGGCCGCGCTGCCGGAGCCGGACCGGGCCGCGCACACCGTGCGGGAGCCGCGGAGTCCGCGTGAGGAGATCCTGTGCGAACTCTTCGCGGAAGTGCTCGGGGTGCCCCGTGTGGGGATCGACGACCACTTCTTCGACCTGGGAGGGCACTCCCTCCTGGCGCTGCGGCTGCTCTCCCGCATCCGGTCGGTCCTGGGGGAGGGGTTCGAGATCCGGGACCTGTTCGCCGAACCCACGGTGGCGGGACTGGCCCGGCTGACCGGAGCCGCGCGCCCCGCGCTGACCGCCCGGACGGGAGCGGAGCCCGTACCGCTGTCGTACGCCCAGCGGCGTCTGTGGTTCCTGAACCGGATGGAGCGCGACGAAGGAACGTACAACGTGCCCGTCGCGGTCCGTCTCACCGGCGTCTTGGACAGGGACGCCCTGGCGGAGGCGCTCGCCGACGTGGCGCGGCGGCACGAGAGCCTGCGCACGATCTTCCCCGAGGAAGGCGGTGAGCCGCACCCGGTCACCCTGGACTCGGTTCCCGGGATCGAGGTCGTCGAGGTGGCGCCGCCGGACCTCGCCGACGCCATGGCGGAGCGGGTGCGCCACCGGTTCGACCTCACCGCGCATGTGCCCGTCCGGGTCACACTGTTCGCGTCGGCGCCGGAGGAGCACGTGCTGCTGCTGGTCGTTCAGCACATCGCGGCCGACGGCTGGTCCCTGCGTCCGCTGCTGAGGGACCTCGGCCTGGCGTACACCGCCCGACGCGCCGGGAACGCACCGGACTGGCCGCCACAGCCCGTGCGCTATGCCGACTACACACTGTGGCAGCGAGAGCTGCTCGGCGACGCCGAGGACACCGGCAGCCTGATGACACGTCAAATCAACTACTGGCGGCACCATTTGGCCGAGCTGCCGGCGGAGCTGACCTTGCCGGTCGACCGGCCGCGCCCTGCGGTGGCGGCGCAGTCCGGTGGGACCGTGGCTGTCCACTGGGAGCCGGAGCTGCACAGCAGGTTGCTCGATCTCGCCAGGTCCGCCGGCTGCACGCTGTTCATGGTGCTGCAGGCGGGGTTCGCGGCACTGCTGACCCGGATGGGCGCGGGCACCGACATCCCCTTCGGCACCCCGGTGGCCGGCCGGTCGGACAGCGCGCTCGACGAGCTGGTCGGGTTCTTCGTCAACACGCTGGTGCTGCGCACCGACACCGCCGACGATCCCGGGTTCGCCGAACTGCTGCGACGGGTCCGGGACACCGACCTGGAGGCGTTCGCCCAGCAGGACGTCCCCTTCGAGCGGATCGTCGAAGTTCTGCGGCCCGAGCGGTCGCTGTCCCAGAACCCCCTGTTTCAGGTCATGATTCAGGTCCAGCCCGCCGACACCGCCACCCCGGACTTCGCCGGCCTTGAGGCCGAGCGGGCCCCGGTGAGCTGGGACATCGCCAAGTTCGACCTCAGTCTTGAACTGGTGGACGGACGCGACGACCGGGGCGCGCCGACCGGGCTGACCGGCTATCTGGAGTACGCCGACGAGCTGTTCGACCGGACCACCGCCGAACAGCTCGTGACGCGGCTGCGACGACTCCTTGAACAGGTGCTCGCCGACCCGGAACGACCTATCGGCGCCGTCGACGTGCTCTCGGACGAGGAACGCCGGCGCTTCCTTGCCGCGCGTCCCGTGCCCGCGCTCGCACCGCGACCCCTGTTCCTGCCCGGCGCGTTCCGGGAGCAGGTCGCCCGCACGCCGGACGCGAGGGCGCTGGTCTTCGAGGACACCGCGCTGACCTACGCCGAGCTCGACGCCCGTGCCACCCGGCTCGCCCGCCACCTCGTGCGTCGGGGGGCCGGCCCGGACCGGGTGGTGGCGGTGGCCCTGCCCAGGTCCACGGACCTGGTGGTCGCGCTCCTGGCGGTGCTGAAGGCGGGCGCCGCGTTCCTCTTCGTCGACATGGCGTACCCGGCTCGACGGATCGCCCACCTCCTTGAGGACTCCGCCGCCGCCCTGGTCGTCACCGACAGAGAGTCCGCCGGATCGCTGCCCGTGCGCGAACCGGTGCTCGTCGACAGCCCCGCCCTCGACGGCGAATCGCCGGAGGACCTCGATGTCGCGCTCGCCGCGGACCATCCGGCATACGTCGTGTACACCTCGGGGTCGACCGGCGTGCCCAAGGGGGTGATGGTGACGCACGGCGGGCTGGCCAATCTGCTGGCCTTCTATCGCGAGGAGGTCATCGCCACCGCCGAGCGGGCCCGCGGCCCGCGGCGCTGCCGGATGGCGCTGACCGCGTCCCTCTCCTTCGACACCTCGGTCGTCGGTCTGCTGTGGCAGGCCGTCGGCCACGAACTCCACCTGATCGGCGACGACACCCGCCGCGACCCCGCCGCCATGGCCCGGTACATGCAGCGGTGCGGCATCGACGCTCTCGACGTGATGCCCAGCTACGCCGAAGAGCTGATCCAGCAGGGCATGCTCGACCCGGCCGGAACGCCGCCGGCGGTGCTGATGACCGGTGCGGAAACGGTGGGCGAGAAGCTGTGGACACGGATCCGGGAGGCCGAGGGGATCACCGTCTACAACATCTACGGACAGACCGAGACCACGGTGGACTCCCTCTTCTGGACGTCGGACGAGAGCGACCGCCCCCTTGTCGGCCGTCCGATCCCCGGAGTGGACGTCTTTGTCCTCGACCAGGACCTGCGTCTCGTCCCCCCGAAGGTGATCGGTGAACTGTACGTCGCGGGAGCCCAGTTGGCGCGGGGCTATGTGAACCGTCCCGGCCTGACCGCGGAGCGGTTCGTGGCGAACCCGTTCAGGGCGGGACAGCGCATGTACCGCACGGGCGACCTGGTCCGGTGGACCGACGACGGCGCGCTGGAATTCCTCGGCCGGGCCGACGACCAGGTGAAGATCCGGGGTTTTCGTGTCGAACTCGGCGAGGTCGAGGCGGCACTGGCCCGCCACGAGGGCGTCGCGCACGCGGTGGCGGTCCTGCGCGAGGACCGGCCGGGCGACGGCCGGCTCGTCGGATACGTACTCGCCCGGAACACGGAACTCGACGTGCGACGGCTGCGCGAGTTCGCACGGCAGAACCTGCCGGACTACATGGTGCCCGCCGCGATCGTGGTGATCGACGAACTGCCGCTGACACCGAACGGGAAACTCGACAGCGCCGCGCTGCCCAAACCTGTCTACCCGACCGACACCCGGCGCGCACCGCGCAACCTCCGCGAGGAGCTTCTGTGCGGGCTGTTCGCGGCAGTGCTCGGCCGTGACACGGTGGGCATCGACGACAGCTTCTTCGATCTCGGCGGCCACTCCCTGCTGGCCGTGCGGCTGAGCAGCCGGGCACGCTCCGTGCTGGGCGTGGAACTGCCCGCCCGTCTGCTGTTCAGCACGCCGACCGTGGCCGGTCTTGCGGACAGCCTCGGCGACGTGCTTCCCGGCAGGCCGGCGCTCCGCGCGGGAAGGCGCCCGGACGTCCTGCCGCTGTCCTACGCCCAGCAGCGGCTCTGGTTCCTCAACCAGTGGGAGGAAACAGGCACCAGCTACAACCTCCCTGTCGCTCTGCGCCTGACCGGCCCGCTGGACCGGGACGCTCTCGAACAGGCGTGGTCCGATGTCACGGACCGGCACGAGAGTCTGCGGACGGTCTTCGTCGACCGTGACGGCCGACCGGTGCAGTCGGTGTCGGCGCCGGGAGAGACCCGGCCGGAACTGGTCCACCGCGAGGTGCCCGAGGCCGAGGTAGAGGAGGCGATCCGTGCGGCCGCGGACCATCCCTTCGATCTGGCCGCACGGCCTCCCGCGATCGCCCACCTGTTCACGACGGGCCAGGAGGATCACGTCCTGCTGCTTGTGTTCCACCACATCATCTGCGACGGCTGGTCGCTCGGACCGCTCATGCGCGACCTTTCCGCCGCCTACGCCGCCCGCGTCCTTGGCGACGCCCCGCAGTGGGACGAGCTGCCGGTGCACTACGCCGACTACGCGTTGTGGCAGCGGGATCTGCTGGGCGCCGAGGAGGACGAGGGAAGCCTGCTGTCCCGTCAGTTGAACCACTGGCGCGCCCAGTTGGCCGATCTACCGGTGGAGCTGACCCTACCGGCGGATCGGCCCCGGCCCGGGACCAGCGACTACGCGGGGGGATCAGCGGACGTCGCGTGGGGTCCTGAACTCCATCGAAGCCTGCTCGCGGTCGCCAAGGAGCACGGCTGCACGTTGTTCATGGTGCTCCAGGCCGGATTCGCCGCCCTGCTCAGCAGGCTGGGCGCGGGCACGGACATTCCGATCGGCACCCCGGTCGCCGGCCGGACGGACGACGCGGTAGACGACGTCGTCGGGTTCTTCGTCAACACGGTGGTCCTGCGGACCGACGTCTCGGCGAACCCGAGTTTCGCGGAGCTGCTCCGTCGCGTCCAGGCCACCGACCTCGGGGCCTACGAGCACCAGGACGTCCCGTTCGAGCGGGTGGTCGAAGAGGTGAATCCACCACGCTCGCTCGGCCGCCACCCGCTCTTCCAAGTCATGGTCCAGCTCCAGCACGCGGCCGCCGGTCCGCAATTCCCCGGCCTGCGGGCTGCCGAATGCCACATCCCGTCGGCCACCGCGAAGTTCGACCTGGTCCTCGATGTGGAGGAGCGGCTCGACCAGGACGGAGCACCGGCCGGACTGACGGGGGCGCTGACGTACGCGACCGCGCTGTTCGACGCCTCGACGGGTGAGCGGCTCGCCGACGGACTGCGCCGGGTGCTGACGCAGGTGGCCCGAGACCCGGAACGGACGGTCGCCGACCTCGACGTACTACCCGTCCAGGACCGGCGGTCCGGCGACGCCGCCGCAGGCGCGGCTTCGGCGCCGAGCGTGGCGCCGACCGCCACTGCCCCGCGTACGGCGCACGAGGAGGTGCTCAGCGAGCTGTTCGCCCAGGTGCTCGGCCGGGACTCGGTCGGCCTCGACGACAACTTCTTCGCCCTGGGCGGCCACTCGCTGCTGGCGATCCAGCTGATCTCCCGGGTGCGTTCGGCTCTGGGTCTTGAGCTGCCGGTCCGCGAACTCTTCCGGGCGCCGACCGCCGCCGGGATCGCCGCGTACCTGGCGAAGGCCCGGCCCGCCAGGCCGGCACTGCGACCCGCCGATTCCCACTGACCGTGGGGCGTTCACCGACACACCTGGGAGACGAATCTGATGCTCACCACGTTCGGACTGGATCTGATGGAGGAAGCGGTGTACCGGGAGCTGAGCGCATCGCCGCCGCCGGCCGCCGAGGAGATCGCCGACCGGCTGGCGGCCGCCCCGGATCTGGTCCGTGGCTGCCTCGACCGGCTGCTCGAACTCGGCCTGGTCCGGCCTTCCTTCGAGGTGCCCGGCGGATTCGCGGTGGTGGACCCGATTCTGAGCCTGCAGGAGTCGCTGGCCGGCCAGCACGAGGAGCTGATACGCCGGCAGCGGCGCGTCGCCGAGACTCATGCCGAGGTCGTCCGGCTGCTCATGTCCGACGCCTCCGGCCGGCCTGGCAGGGGCGAGCAGGTCGAGCGGCTCCTGGGGATGGACGAGGTGCAGCGCCGGGTCGACCGGCTGGCGGGAGAGGCCATCCGCGAGGTGCTGGCGTTCGTGCCCGGCGGCGCGCGGTCGGCGCCGGAACTCTCGGCGGCGCGCCGCAATGACGCGGCGCTGCTGAGCCGCTCGGTGTCGATCCGGGCCATCGGCACGGACACCGACTCCTACGACGCCGCGAACCTGGCGCACGTGCAGTGGCTGACCGGCAACGGGGGCCAGTTCCGCGGCTGCGCGGCGCCGCTGCCGGGGATGATCCTGTTCGACGGCTCGGTCGCGCTGGTACCCCTCGATCCGCGGAACACGGCGGCGGGCGCGCTCCAGGTTGCCGCCCCCGGCCTCGTCGCCCCGCTGGTCGTTCTGTTCGAACAGACCTGGTCGTCGGCCACACCGCTGGACGCCGGGCGGCTGACGACGGACGACATCTTGAACGGCAAGGAACTGGCGCTGCTCAGGCTGGTCGCCGAGGGGTACACCGACGCGGCCGCCGCGGGTCAGCTGCATGTTTCGCACCGGACCGCGCGGCGCATGATGGCGGTCCTGATGGAGCGCCTCGGCGCCCGCAGCCGCTTCGAGGCCGGGGTCAAGGCCGCCCGGCGCGGCTGGCTCTGACCACCGGCGGGCCCGCTCCGCACTCGTCTCCGACACCACGTCACTCCAGCTCGGCCGAGTTCCGCGGCCCGGCTCGATCGCCCTGACCTGACCACCTCGAAAGGACAATTCCGTGAACAATCCGTTCGACGACGAAGACGGCTCCTATCTCGTCCTGGCCAATGCGGAGCGGCAGCACTCCCTGTGGCCCGCGACCATCGACGTGCCCGCCGGCTGGTCCACCGTCTTCGGAGCGGACACGCGGACCGCGTGCCTGGCCCATGTCGAGAAGAACTGGACGGACATGCGGCCGGCCAGTCTGGCGGCCACGATGGACGGGGACCGGCAGCCGGACGCGAACGAGACCGCTGACAGCGGGCCGACGTTCAGCGGGACGTCGCAGTGAGCGGCCCACGGGACACCACGCTGGTGCCCCTGCACCGGACGCCGCACGCCCGGCGGACCCTGGTCGGCCTGAGCTTCTTCGGCGGTGGTACGGCCGCGTACCAGCCGTGGACCGCGCACATGCCCGCGGAGACGGACCTGGTCGTGGTCTGCTACCCCGGCAGGGAGGGCCGGTTCGCCGAGGACTTCGCCCGTGACTGGGACGAACTGGCCACCGACGTCGCACGATCACTGCGCGAAGCCGAACTCGGCCCGTACATCCTCTTCGGGCACAGCATGAGCGGCTGGATGGCCTTCGACGTGGCCGCCCGGCTCGACGGCGACGAGGTGCTGAGGCCCCAAGCACTGGTCCTGTCCTCCTGCAACGCCCCGGACCGCGGGCTCACCGACAGCGAACTCCTTCCTACACCCCAGGACCCGGACGAGCGACTCCTGGAGTGGCTCGAAACCCACGGCCTGCTGCCCCAGCACGTGCGTGAACACGCGGGCCTGACCGAGGTGGCGCTGGAGCTGATACGGGCCGACGTCGACGTCCGCAACACCTTCGTCTACGGCGGCGCCGAGGTGAGCGTGCCGCTTCAGGTGTTCTTCGGTGCCGACGATCCGTTGATCAGCCCCGACGCGGCCGCTCGATGGAGCGCCCTGACCTCCGGTGCGTACCGGTACGACGTGCTCGGCGGCGGCCACTCCTACACCCCGGAGATCTGGCAGTCCCTCCCGAGCCGGATCGCTTCGACCACTTTCGCCCCAACCGGCTCTGCTTCCTGAGGAGTTTCCGTGGCCCCCGTGTCCTACGCCCAGCGAAGGCTGTGGTTCCTGAACCGCGTGAACGGCGGTTCGGGGGTCTACAACTGCCCGCTCGTCGTCCGGATGAGAGGCGACCTGGACCGCGCCGCCCTGGCCGCGGCGCTCGTCGACCTGGCAGACCGGCACGAAGTGCTGCGCACGGTGTACCCCGCTGTCGAGGGCGAACCCGTGCAGCGCGTGGCCGCCCGGCCGCCCGAGCTGGAGGTGGTCGCGTGCGAGGAGGACGGGCTCACCGCCCTGCTGTCCGCCGCCGTCGACCGCGGCTTCGACCTCACGGCTGATCTCCCGGTCCGGGCTACGTTGTTCGCGCCGGCCTCGCGGGAACACGTGCTGGCGCTGGTGCTCCACCACATCGCCTGCGACGAGGGGTCCTGGCAGCCCCTGCTCACCGACCTGGCCACGGCGTACCGCGCCAGGGCCGCGGGCGGGTCACCCCAGTGGCCGCCGATTCCGGTGAGCTACCGGGACTACGCCGTATGGCAGCGTGACCTGCTGGGGGAGGAGGACGACCCGGCGAGCCTGCTCTCGGCACAGCTGTCCTTCTGGAGGGAGCAGCTGGCCGGGCTGCCCGCCGAGCTGGACCTGCCGTTCGACCGGTCGCGCCCCGCGATCGCCGACCACCGTGGCGACTGCGTACCGCTGAAGCTCGACGGCGATCTGCATCGCCGCCTGCTCGCGGTCGCGGCCGACCACGGGTGCACCACCTTCATGGTGCTCCAGGCCGGGCTCGCGGTGCTGCTGTCCCGGCTGGGGGCCGGTACGGACATTCCTATCGGCACCGCGGTGGCGGGGCGTCTGGACGACGCGCTGGAGGGCGTCGTCGGATTCTTCGTGAACACCCTGGTCCTGCGCAGCGACGTGTCCGGTGATCCGACGTTCAGCGAGCTGCTGCACCGGGTGCGGGACGCCGATGTCGCCGCCTTGGACCACCAGGACGTACCTTTCGAGCGGCTGGTCGAGGACCTGAACCCGGAACGGTCACTGGCACGGCATCCGCTCTTCCAGGTCATGCTCACCCTGTCCGCGGGAGAGGCGGAGACGCTCTCGTTGCCGGGCCTGACCTGTACCGAGGAGCCATTGGACTGGGAGGTCGCGAAGTTCGACCTGTCCTTCGACTTCCGGGAGCATCGCACGCCGGACGGGGAAGCAGCCGGCATCGACGGTTCCCTCGAATACGCGACCGGCCTGTTCGACCGGGCCACGGTCGACCACATCGCCGATGCCCTGCCCAGACTGATGCGGCAACTCGTGTCGGCCCCGCGGCGCCCCGTCGGCGACGCCGACCCTCTCTCCGCCGAGCACCGGCACCAGGCCCTCGTCGCGTGGAACGACACCGCCCGGCCCGTGTCGCAGGCCACCGTGCCGGAGCTGTTCGAGGCGCAGGCCGCGCGAACACCGCGAGCGACCGCGGTGGTGTGCGGGAGCACGAGACTCACGTTCGCCGAACTCAACGCCCGTGCCAACGTGCTCGCACGTCGTCTGCGCGGTCGGGGGGCCCGGGCGGAGCGGCTGGTCGCCCTGGCCCTGCCCCGGTCGGCAGAGTCCGTCGTTGCGATGCTGGCGGTACTGAAGACGGGTGCGGCCTACCTGCACGTCGACCTCGAATACCCGCCGGACCGCATCGAGCACATGCTGCGCGACGCCGCACCGGTCGCCGTCGTCACGGACACCGAGACCGCGGCGGCGCACGGGTTCGGCGAGCTGCCCGCGGTGTTCGCCGACCGGATAGGGACTCCGTCCGGCCCTGTGGCCGACCTGAAGTGCCGTGTACTGCCGGACAGCGCCGCGTACGTCATCTACACCTCCGGATCCACCGGCCGGCCCAAGGGTGTGGTGACGCCGCACTCGGCCCTCAGCAATTTGTACGCCTTCCACCGCGCGGGTCTGATCGCGCGCACCGAGGCCGCGGCGGGCCGGCGGCTGAGGTCCGCCGTCACCGCCTCGCTGTCGTTCGACACCTCGTGGGAGGCGCTGTTCTGGATGCTGGCGGGTCATGAACTCCATGTCGTCCGCGACGACGTCCGGCGCGACGCCGTCGCGTTGACCGCCTACGTCAGGGACGTCGAGGTCGACGTCCTCGACGTCACCCCCACCTACGCGGAGCACCTGCTCGACGAGGGCCTGCTGTCCGGGACACGGGCGCCGCTGGTGCTGCTGCTCGGTGGGGAAGCCGCCGGGCAGTCGCTGTGGACGCGTATCCGGGAGGCGTCCGGCACGCTCTGCCACAACCTCTACGGTCCCACGGAGTGCACCCTGGACGCGCTGTGGTGGGACGCCGCGGACAGCCCGCACCCGCTGATCGGCAGGCCGATCGGGAATACCAGGGTCTTCGTGCTCGACGAGCGGTTGCGACCCGTCGCGCCGGGTGTGCCGGGCGAGTTGTACGTGACCGGCCCCGGTGTGGCCCGCGGCTATCTGAACCGTCCGGCCGCGACCGCCGAACGGTTCGTGGCGTGCCCCTTCGTGGCGGAGGGGGAGGCGGGCAGCCGCATGTACCGCACCGGTGACCTGGTCCGGTGGGACCGCCAGGGCAGGCTGGACTATCTGGGCCGCGTCGACGATCAGGTCAAGGTGAGGGGCTTCCGGATCGAGCTCGGCGAGGTGGAGGCCGCGCTGGCCGGCTGCCCCGGGGTGGCGCAGGCCGCCGTGGCCGTGTGCGAGGACGCGGCGGGCGGCAAGCGGCTCGTGGGCTACGTACAGTCGGCCGCGGACCACGGGTTCGACCCGCGCGAGCTGCGCAACCGGCTGGCCTCGATCCTGCCCGACCACATGATCCCGTCGTTCTTCCAGCCGATGGGCCGGCTGCCGATGACGCCCAACGGGAAGCTCGACCGGGACGCGCTGCCGCCCCCGGACTTCGCGCACCGTCCGGCCTCGCGTGGTCCGCGCGGACCCTACGAGGAGGTGCTCTGCGACCTGTTCGCGCAGGTCCTGGGGCTCAGCCGGGTCGGAGCCGAGGAGAGCTTCTTCGAACTGGGCGGACACTCACTGCTGGCCGTCAGGCTGCTCTCCCGGGTACGAACGGTGCTCGGCGGCCGACTCACCCTCGTGGACCTGTTCCAGGCGCCCACCGCCGCCGACCTGGCGGACCGCCTTGGCGCGGGCGCGCGGCACGACCCGCTGGCGCCCCTGCTCCCCCTGCGGACAGGAGGCGACCGGCCCGCTCTGTTCTGTCTGCATCCGGCCGCCGGGATTAGCTGGGGCTACGCGGGACTGCTGGGCCACATCGACGCCGACTATCCGGTGTACGGCCTGCAGGCCAGGGGCCTCACCGACGCGAAGGCATGCGGCGGAACCTGGCGCGGGATGGTCGAGGACTACGTGGAGCAGATCCGCTCCGTCCAGCCCCAAGGGCCCTACCGGCTGATCGGATGGTCCTTCGGCGCTGTGCTCGCCCACCTCGTGGCCACCGACCTCCAGGCCGACGGAGACGAGGTCGACCTGCTCGTACTGCTTGACGGCTACCCGCCCGACTCGGTTCCCGGCTACCGCCCGCTCGAAGACGGCAGTCCGGAGACGTTCACCGAACTCCTCGAATCCTTGGGATACGACCTTCCCGCACGCGGCGGGGAACCGCTCGGCTTCGACGACTACGAGCGGACGATCCGCCGGCCCGGCAGCACGCTCGAATGGCTGACGCGTGAGGAAGCCGCCGCGCTGTCCCGGGTGTTCGTGGACAACGACCGGATCTACCAGGAACTCCGGCCCCGGGCGTACCGGGGGGACATGGTGTTCATGTCCGCCACGGAGGGGAGGCCGGCGGACGCCCCCGCACCGGAATCCTGGCGCGATCACGTGACCGGAACGCTTGAGGTGCACGACATCGACTGCGCCCACGGTGAGATCGCCCAGGTGGAGCCGATGTCGCGAATCGGCGCCGTCGTCGCCCGGAAGCTCGCCCTGCTGGACACCCCTCGGCCCACGGCGGTGGAGCGGTGAGCGGCAAAGCCGGACAGGGCACGGTGAGAGGGCGCGAGTTCCGGTTGTTCTGGTTCGGGGAGACCGTGAGTCTGCTCGGCAACGGGATCGCCGTGGTGGCGCTGCCGTTCGTCGCCGTCCTCACCCTGCACGCGGGCACCTTCGTCGTCGGACTGCTGACATCCGTCGCCTATCTGCCGTGGCTGCTGCTCGGTCTGCCCGCGGGCGCCTGGGTGGACCGCCTTCCCCGCCGACCGGTGATGCTGGTCTCCGACGCCGTTTCCTTCGTCGCCTTCGTCAGCGTTCCGATCGCGGCCTGGGCAGACGTACTCACCATTCCGCATCTGCTCGCGGCCGCCTTCATCTGCGGCTGCGCCAGCGTCTTCTTCACCACCGCACAACGTGCCTATTTGCCGACACTGCTCTCCGACACGGAACTGCTGACCGGCAACGCGCGGTTGCAGGGAAGTGAGTCGACGGCCGAGGTCATCGGCCCCGGTCTGGCCGGAATTCTGGTCCAGGCTTTCGGCGCCGTCGCCGGACTGCTGGCCAACGCGCTGAGTTTCCTGGTGTCCTGGGCCAGCCTGCGGGCGATCCGGATCACCGAGCCGCCCCCGTCGCCGCCCCCGGAGGTCCGGCGGCACCGATTGCGCACCGAAGTCCGCGACGGCCTGAGATTCCTTTTTCGGGATCGCATTCTGCGCACACTCGCGGTATTCAGCGCGGTGTCCAACATCGCGTTGACCGGCATGAGCTCGATCGAAGTGGCTTTCCTGGCGCGGACAGTCGGGGCCGGCGAGGCCGTGGTCGGTGTGGTGCTGACGTTGTGCGGCCTCGGCGGCATCCTCGGTGTGCTGCTGTCACACCATGTGTCTCAGCGATACGGCAGCGCGCGGGCCGTGGTGATCTGTCTGGGCGCTGCCGCGCCCTTCACCTTGCTCTTTCCGCTCACTGGTCCGGGGGCCGGCCTCGCGTTCTTCGTCGTCGGCGGTGTCGGTGTCGGCGCGGGTGTGGTCGTGGCGAACATCATCACCGACACCTTCCGCCAGCGGTACTGCCCACCCGACCTGATCGGGCGCATCAGCGCCAGCGCGGCCGTGATCAGCTTCGGCGCCATCGCCGTCGGAGGACTGCTCGGCGGCATCCTCGGTGAGTTGTCCGGTGTTCGGGAAACGATGTGGATGATGGCCGGCCTGCACACACTGGCAACGACCATTCTGCTGTGCAGCCCGATACGGAAACTGCGTGATTTCCCCGAATCCGATCGTTCCCTTCTTGCGGCCGAGACGGAAAAGGCTGTGGCCTGAAGTGTCCTGGCCGCTCCTCCCCCTCGGCAGACACTTTTTCTGACGCGACGGAGAAGTAAGATTTCCTCGGCGAGGAAAAGCGGAGCAACGCTCATCGAAGCTCATCTAAGCGAGGACTCCATGCAAGAGATAAGCTCCTTGAAAAACCTTCCGGCCACGGTGATGCTACGGGACGACCTCGATATCGATCGGTTGGAGGCAGATCTCGCGGCGCTCAGCGGTTCCGAATTCTGGGCATTGCAGCGGTCCTTCGAGGACGGCGCCGTCGGAGAGGAATCCGATGTGGACTGGCAGGTTCTCTCCCTGCGTGCGCCGGGCGGAGACCTCCAGCGGACCGACCCCGGTGGCCCGGGACGTGACGAGTTCGCCGACACGCCCCTGATGGCGAGGGCGCCCTACCTCAGTCAGATCCTGTTCGAACTGGGCACCGAACTGCGCAGCGTCCGCCTGATGGCCCTGGCCCCCGGTGTGTCTGTCGAGGAGCACTTGGACACCCCGCTCGGGCTCCCCTACGGCTACGTACGGCTGCACATCCCGCTGGTCACCAACCCCGGGGCGGTCATGGTGCTGGACGGGGTCGAGCAGCGCTGGCAGCCAGGCACGCTCTGGTACGCCGACTTCGAACGACCGCATGCCCTGCGGAACGCCGGGGACCGCACCCGGATCCACCTGGTCGCGGACTGCGCCACCAACGACAGGCTGCTGGCCCTGTTCCCGGACAGCTTCCGAGCGGACCTGCCCACCAGTGACATCGCCTACTACCGCCCTGTGCTGCCGCTCACGCCGCGTGAACTCACCGAGTTCAGCTGCAGCTTCGCGGTGCCGTTGTCCTTCATGGAGTGGGGAGAACCCGTGGCCGACGACCACGAGAGCGACCTCGCCGCCGAAGTGACCGCCGAGGACGGCGGCCTGGTCCTGCGCGTCGAAGGGCGCGCGCCCGTGGAACTGCTACACCTGGGCGCCGGCGAGTTCCGGCTGCTCGGCTGGAGCGAGGAACGCCTGCTCCGCCTCGACCTCTTCGACGACGACCCGCGCGTGGAGCTCTCCACCCGGCGCGGGCGCCGGCGCCAGGTGGTCCGCCGCCCGGCGCTCCGGCCCTCCACGGTCTGACGGTCCGAACCGTCAGCCACCACCACCCACCCATCACGACCACCGCTTGGGGACAGCCATGCAGACACTGACCGAAACGCCTGCCCTAGTCGAGAACGGATATGCCCGCTGGGACCTCGCCGAGGAGTTCGGGATAGCCGAGACCGACGCGTCCTTCCAGAGCCTCCGCGCCGAGTTCGTCGACCTGCCACCGGACCCGTACGCGACGGAGGAAGGGCGCAACCGCCGCTACGCCCGCGGAATCTTCCTCCCCTGGTCGCGGGAGTTCAGCTGGATACCGGACACGCACCTCGGCGAGAGCGGCTGGATGAACGGCTACTGGCAGGCCGACCACAACCCCGACTACGTCGGCGTGCTCCGCAAGCTGCCCGCCATGAGCGAGACGGCCCGGAACAACCCGATCATCCGCGAGATCCTCTCCTTCGACTTCGCCCAGACGCGATGGTCGCGTAGCGACGCGGCGTTCCCGCTGCACGTCGGGGTGCATCTGATCAAGCTGGCGGTGGACGACTCCGGGAGCGAGGCCATCTCCTCGCCCAACGAGCTCCATCAGGACGGCGAACCGTTCGTCTTCGCGCACCTGGTCTATCGCACCAACGTCGTCGGCGGCTCGAACGTGATCGCGCCGCCGAAGTACCGGGGCAAGCTGCCCGAGGACGTCCCCGAGGGAGAGACGTTGGCCGAGTTCGAACTGGCCAAGCCGCTGGAGTCCTACGGCGTCACCGACGAGAAGGTCAGCCACTACGTCTCCCCCATCAGGCGGGGGGACGGCCCGGAGACGGGCGAGCGTGCGGTGGTCCTGGTCGACTTCACCCCGATGCGGCAGCACATCTGAGACCGCCGAGTGCCTGGAGCACGTTGAGCCCAACCGGACCGACCTGCGCCACGGAGCGTGCGCGAGGCCGCGCGGCGGACCGACCGCCGCTCCTGCGCCGGCCTGACGTCCTGTCAGGCCGGGTGGGGGTCCCGCATCGGGCCCCCGCGGTGCCCGGGCGGCTCGGCCCGGATCCACGACGGCGGCCACCGCCCAGCTCCTCGGCGCGCCACGGAGCGGAAGCCGGGGCTGCCCTTCCCGCGGGACCTCGCCGGAGGCATGAGAACAGACCGGAGGTCCGGTGTGCCCCGGGCGACCTCTCCACCCCGCTGCCGCGATGGTCCGTCCCACCGAACGCCTCGTACATCGGAGTCAGTTGATGATCCTTGAGGGAAAACGGGTGGCCCTTCCGTCCTCGCCCGTCGTCCACCGCCGCTTCGAGGAGCACGTGCGGGCCACTCCCGACGCCGTCGCCGTAGTGTGGTCCGGCCAGCAGGTGACGTACGCCGAAGTCGACGCGCGGGCCAACCGGTTCGCGCACCTGCTCACCGCACGCGGCCACGGCCGGGGCGCGAAGGTCGGCGTCTGTCTCGACTACTCGATCGACATGATCGTCGCCATCCTCGGCACACTGAAGGCCGGCGCGGCCTACGTGCCCTTCGACCCCGCCTACCCCGCGGCCCGCCTGCGGCTGTTGCTCGCGCAGGTGCCGGGCCTCGCCCTGATCGTGGCTTCCTCGACGACGGCCGCGATGGTCGAGTCCGGGGGCGTCGAGGTCATCGACCTCGAACAGCTCGCAGACCACCTCGCGACCCTCCCGGCGACCGTCCCCGACGTCCACGTCACCGGGGACGACCTCTGCTACGCGGTGTTCACCTCCGGCTCGACCGGAACCCCCAAGTTGACCGCGGTGCGCCACGAGGGCTGGTTCAACCTGATGAACTGGCTGCAGCTGGAGTACGGCCTGCACCACGGTTCCCACCACCTGGTCGTCTCCGCCTTCGGCTTCGACCTGTCCCAGCGTGCCCTGATGACACCACTGTTCTGCGGTGCCACCCAGCACCTGATGGCCAGCCGCAACTTCGACGCCATGCTGGCCCACCGCATGCTCACCCAGTACGACATCCGCGTGGTGCACTGTGCCTCCAGCACGCTGTACCTCCTGGTCGACTGGGAGAGCGCGCGCGGCGGCGACGCCCTTGCCCGGCTCGACTACATCCTGTTCGGCGGGGAGGCGCTGAAGAGCGAACGCCTCGCCCAGTTCGCGCGCCGCCCGGACACCACCTGCATCCTGCTGCACCAGTACGGCGTCGCCGAGTGCACGGACGTCGCCACCTCCTACGACCTGGCCCACTGCCGGCCCGGCGAGCACGACATCACCCCGGTCGGCCGGCCCGTCCACAACACCGCCATCCACGTCCTGGACGCCGAACTGCGCGAGGTCGAGGCGGGCCAGTACGGCGAGATCTGCATCTCCGGGGTGGGCGTCGGCGCGGGCTACCTGGGCATCGGCGGCCCCGAGAACGCCAAGTTCACCACCATCGACAAGGACGGGACGCCGGTGCGCCTGTACCGCACGGGGGACCGCGGCCGGATCGACGACAGCGGTGAACTCGTCGTCGCCGGGCGGATGGACGCCCAGGTCAAGGTGCGGGGCATGCGGATCGATCCCACCGAGATCGAACGCGCTCTGGGCAGGCTGGTCGGCGTCAGCGATGCGGCCGTGGTGGCCGTCCACGACGACGGAGGCGTAGTCGAACTGAACGCGTTCGTCGTCCCCTCGGGGAAGGACCTCGCCGAGGACGACCTGCGCACCCGTCTGCTGTGGACTCTGCCGCGGAACATGCTGCCGTCCCGGTTCACGAACATCCTGCGCATTCCGCTGAGCCCGCACGGAAAAGTGGACCGCGCCGCCTTGGCGGACATCTGCCGCACCCGGAACGCCGACAGCAACTCCGCGGCATGACCAGGCCCTTGGCCGCGACGACGAACGAGAGGAATGCGATGACCGCCGACCGCGTTCGCGCCATCTGGCGCCGGGAACTCCAGCGCGACGACATCATGTCGGACGACGATTTTTTCGCTCTGGGCGGTGATTCCCTGATCATGGTCAGGATTCAGGGCGCATTCATCGAGGAACTGGGCGCCGAGGTCCCCATGGACCAGCTGTTCCTCAATCCGACCGTGGGGTCGATCGCCGCCTACATCGACTCCCGGGCCGCCCTCGCCCCGTAACACCGCCGCAGCCGACGGACGGGAAGGTTCTGCCCGGACAGGAATCTTCCCTTTCCGATCAGGTCTGCGTAACGATTTGCATCATCCCGGAGAATCAAGGAGAAAGGTCATCGCATTATGCTCACCGAAAGTCAGATAACGGAATACCGGTCCGAGGGATTCCTGCTCCTCGAAGACGTCTTCGACGCCGACGATATCGCCGCTCTGCGACGTGAGGTGACGGATCTCTACGGGACCGAACACCCTGGGCGGATCTTCGAGGAGGACGGGACCACGGTGCGGGGCATCCACGGCTGCCACACCACGGGCGCGCTGTTCTCCAGGCTGGTGCGGCTGCCCGAGCTGCTGACCGCGGCGGAGCAGCTCCTTGACAGCAAGGTGCATGTGTTCCAGTGCAAGGTCAACGCCAAGAAGGCGCTTCGCGGAGAAGTGTGGCAATGGCACCAGGACTACAGTGTCTGGGGGCCCAAGGACGGCATGCCGGAGCCGCGGGCGGTCAACGTCGCGCTGCTGCTGGATGACGCGACCGAGCACAACGGTCCGCTGCTGGTCGTTCCCGGATCGCATCGAAACGGCGCTATAGCCCCGTGGAGTCCCGAGCCCGAAGGCACGTCGCAGTGGGAGGCAGACCTTTCGGCGAAGCTGAAGTTCGCGCTGGACGCCGAACAGATGGCCAAGGTGGCCGCGGAGTCGGAGATCCGGTCCATTGTCGGACGCGCCGGAAGCCTGGTGTTCTTCCACCCCTGCATCGCGCACGGCTCCGGTGCGAACATGGCGCCGATGGACCGGACTATGGCATTCGTCAGCTACAACAGTGTCGACAACGAGTTGCGCGAAGTGCCCCGCCCGCGTCCGGAATTCGTGGCGTCGCGTGACTACCGGCCGCTGGAACTCGTCGACGGAGGTCTGATCGCATGAGCGACCTCGATGCCTCACTGATCCGGATGCTGATCGACTCCATCGCCCGGCACCGGGACGCGGTCGCGGTCATCGACAACGGCGTCGCCCATACCTACGCCGAACTCGACGAGGTGTCGGCCGAGATCGCCGGCGGCCTCGCCGCACACGGCATCGGCCCCGGGGACGTCGTCGACGTACATGCGACTCGTTCGTGGTCCCGTTGCGCGGCGGTGCTGGGTGTGTGGCGTGTCGGAGCCGGCGTCCTGTCCATCGACCCGGCCATGCCGCCCGCCTGGACCGGCAAGCTGGTGAGCAGCGCCGGCTGCGCCATGGTCCTTCGGGCCGAGGAGTGCCCACCGGTCGGGGCGGGTGTCGCGGAGCACACCTTCCGATCGATTCGGGGAACGCGACGGGACGAGGTCGCGACCGGGCCGCTCTGCTATGTCATCCCTACCTCCGGGTCGACAGGCGAACCCAAGGCCGTCGCGGTGCCGCCGGTCGTTCTCGCGGACCTGGGCAACTGGCATGTACGGCGGTGGAGCCATGACCGGCCGCCGAACACCCTGCACATGTCGTCCATCGGGTTCGACATGGTGTACGAGGACACGGTGGCGACCTGGCTGGCCGGTGCGAGCCTGATCGTGGTGAACGATCAGGACAGGCTGGATCCCTTCACGTTGGTCGACATCATTCGCGAGCACGATGTCGCCCGGCTCTTCCAGCCGGTGGTCGGACTGCACGGACTGGCCGCCGCCGCGTGTGTCGCCGGCGTGGGAACCCCGAGTCTGCGGGAGATCTCGGTGGCCGGTGAACAGCTGGTGATCAACGAGGAGGTTCGGAAGTTCTGTGCCGACGGCGACCTGACGCTGGTGAACCAGTACGGGCCGAGCGAGACCCATGTGGTCACTCAGTACCGCCTGACGGGCGACGTCGCCGAGTGGCCCGACCGGCCGCCCATCGGCACCGCCGTCGTCGACGCGGAGCTGCTGTGCCTCGTGGACGGACGGCTGCGCCCGTTCACGGTCGGTGAGACCCGGGAGCTGGTCATCGCCGGGAACTGCGTCGGGGTCGGGTACGCCGGTGACGACGTGCTCACCGCGAAGAAGTTCAGGGAGGTCGAACACCGGGACGGCCGCATGCGGCGCTGCTATTTCAGCGGAGACCTGGTCACGTTCGACGGGGCCGACTTCCACTTCGTCTCCCGGCTCGACGACCAGCTCAAGGTGAACGGCTACCGGGTCGAGCCGGGGGAGGTGGAGTCCGTGATCGCCCAGGTCGCCGGTGTCCGCCGGGCCGCGGTCGTCGGGGTCAAGGTCGCCGCGTCCACGCAGCTGGCGGCGTACTACACGCGCGCGTCGGGCGCGGAGGTCTATCGGGACGACCTGATCCGTTCGTGTGCCTCCGGTCTGCCCCGGTTCATGGTCCCCCGGCACTTTGTCGAACTGGAGGAGCTCCCGTCGACGCGGAACGGGAAGATCGACCGGGCGAAACTCCGGGAGATGTTCCAGGAGCCCTCGGTGAGCCGGGGCTGACACGTACCCGTCGGGGCTGTCGGACGCGGTGGGGTACGCCTTCGGCCCCGCGCCGCCTGCCCCCGCGGCGGCAGGGCCCCGGACAGCCCTGATCGTCCGTATGGTGATCTTTAAGGTCCTGTGGCCGTTTCGTTCACCCCCCGCTTTGGTGTCGGGGAACTTGGTGAATGGTTCCGTCCGTGGAAACAGGAACGGACGCTCGGCATCCTGGAGCAGCGGAAAGGGAACGGCCGGACCGCGCCGGTCCGAACCTTTCCGGCATTCCTCACTCTGAGTTCTGGGAGAAATGATGAATTCCGCGGGCGTGTTCGTGGCCACTGTTCTCTTCACGCGAGCACGTGCCACTCGGCCCTCTCCGGCAGTATGGCGACCGTGGCCGGGGCACCGAAGCCGGTGGTGAAATGCCGACCGGTCGGCTGTCGCATCGAGTGCCGCGTCGTCGTCGCGGGGTCGGGCTCCCGCGCAACCCGCGCGGTTCTGGCCGGCGGCTATGGCGGTCCTGCGTGGGCGGGCGGATCCGTGAGGGCGTCGCGGGCGTCCTGCCTCCGGCGGGCACGGTCCTGTGACGGGGCTGCCGACGGATGCCGAACGACGCGCGCGTACCCGCCGAGGGCGTACTCCCTTCTTTGTCGTGGGCCGGGTGCAGACCAATCCCTGTCGGCCACGCTGTAAATGACGCTCCATCACATTCGCGTGCACGGAACCGAGCGGGAACTCCCGTTCGGCGGAGAAAGGAAGCACTGACCATGGAACCGGCGCCGCAGGTGATCCACCCGCGAGGTGGACAGGATGAGACCGCACGACGCCATGACGCGCCATCGGGCCGCCCGGTGCCGCTGGTGGACGAGATCGCCGCGCTGTGGGGGGAACTCCTCAACCGCCCCGAGGCCGGGGCAGAAGATGACTTCTTCGCCCTCGGTGGCAACTCCCTGACCGGCATCGAGATCATCGAACGGGTGGCACGCGACTACGGCGTCCGGCTCTCCGTCCGCGACTTCTACCTGGCGCAGACCCCGGCTCGCGTCGCCGGGCTGATCGAGCGGGGGAGGTCCGGCACATGAGACTGACGCCGGGCCCCGCGCGCGACATCGACCTCGACACCGTCGACCTCTTCGACCTCGACCTCTACGGCACGGGTGACCCGCACCCCGTCTGGGACGTGATGCGCGCCGAGGCGCCCTTGCACCACCAGGTCCTGCCCGACGGACGCGAGTTCTGGTCGGTCACCCGCTACGAGGACGTGTGCCGCGTCCTGAGCGACCACCGCGAGTTCACCTCCGAACGCGGCACCGTGCCCACCCACCTCGGCCAGGACGACGTCGCCGCCGGTGTGCTGCTCACCTCCACCGACCCGCCCCGGCACACCGAGGTCCGCAGGCCGCTGGGTTCCAGGCTCACCGCCCGCGCGGTCAGGTCCTGGGAGGATTCGATCCGCCGGTCGGTGACCCGCTTCCTGGAGCCGGCCCTGGACGGCGAGGTGTTCGACCTGGCCGAGAAGGCCCTGCTCCTCCCGGCGATCGTCACCGGCCCGCTGCTGGGCATCCCCGAGAAGGACTGGGAAGAACTCGTCCAGCTCACCGCCATGGTGGCGGCCCCCTCCGACCCGCACTTCCAGCTCGGCAGCGAAGCCGCCACTCTGGCGATCTCCCACCACGAACTCGTCGGATACGTCACCGAGTGGGTCAAGGACCGCCGCCGCTCCGGAGCCGAGGACGACAGCCTGCTCCATCACCTGATGAGCGTGCGCCCCGGAGGGGTGCCGCTGAGCGACCAGGAGATCGCCCTCGACGGCTACAGCATCCTGCTGGGCGCCAACGTGACGACCCCGCACACCGTCTCCGGCACTGTGCAGGCCCTCATCGAGCGGCCCGAACAATACGGCAAGGCCCAGGCCGACCCGGACCTGATCCCCAACCTGGTCGAGGAAGGGCTGCGCTGGACCTCGGCCGCCTGCAACTTCATGCGCTACGCCGCGACCGACGTCCCCGTCGCGGGCGGCGTCATCCCGGCCGGTGCGGCGGTCGTCGCGTGGATCGGCTCGGCCAACCGGGACGCCGCCCTGTTCGCCGCCCCGCACACCTTCGACATCACTCGCCCCAACGCCAAGCGGCAGATCGCCTTCGGATTCGGCCCGCACTTCTGCATCGGCGCCCCGCTGGCCCGCCTGACCCTGCGCGTCTTCTTCGAGGAACTCCTTCACCGGTTCGGCTCCCTCGACCTGGCCGGCGAACCGGAGCACCTGCGCTCCTACTTCATCGCCGGCATGACCCACCTGCCCATCACCGCCCAGAAACGGCACACCCCATGACGTCCGGACCCTCCCTCGTCTCGCCGTGGTTCGTCCGGCCGCCCGCCGCCGGTGCGTCCGCCCGCCTGTTCTGCTTCCCCTTCTCCGGCTCCGGCGCCTCCGCGTTCGGCGCCTGGCCCGCCACGGCAGGCGACGCCGAGATCTGCCCGGTGCAGTTCCCCGGCCGGGAGAACCGCCTCGCCCACCCCCACTACGCCAGTTACGAGAACCTCGCCGAGCAGCTCGTCGAGGCCCTCACCCCGCTGCTGGACACGCCGTTCGCGTTCTTCGGGCACTGCGCGGGCGCCCTGCCCGCCTACGAGAGCGTGCTGAGGCTGGCCGCCGCCGGCCTGCCCACCCCCCAACGCCTTTTCGTGTCCGGCCAACCCGCCCCGCACGAGGCTTCCCGAGACCGGATGCTTACCCTGGGCGAGGACGAACTGCGCGCCGAACTCGTCACGTTCCTGCGCAGCCGGGGCATCGATCCCCGCCCCGACATGATCGACATGGGCATGTTCGTGCTGCTCCGCGACCACGCCGCCGCCGGAGCCTACCGGCGCACCGAACCCGCCCGTATCGACTGCCCGATCACCGTCCTGCACTGGAGCGAGGACACCGATGTGAGCCTGGCGGACCTCCAGGGCTGGCGCCGCTGCGCCGACTCGGTCGAGATCCGCGTCGTCGAGGGCGGCCACTACGACTTCATGGACGCGCCTGCCCAGCTCCTCACGACCCTCGCTGCCGGTCGATGAGCTGCTCTGCCGCGACGACCGGTCCGGGAAGCCGAAGCCGGGCCGAGCCCGGCGGCTGCGTCGGGGGGCGGGGCGATGACGTCGATCCCGTGCGCCTGCGGAGTGTCGGCTCGGCGAGTTCAGGCCCGTCCGACCACTGAAGCCCTCGATGAATTCACCGTACGACGGCCCGCAATGGGTCGGACTGGACCTGCACCGGCGCCGCTCGGTGCTGGTGCGGCTCGCGCCGGACGGGCAGCGACTGGGCAAGATGGTGCGGTTCGCCAACGATCCGGTCCGGCTTATGAGGGAGATCGCCGAGGCGGGGCCAGCGCCGAAGGCGTGGATCGCCCCGTGAGACACCCGTGAACTCCGCGAGCTGGTACGGGGCCGGCACAGGCCCGTCGCCCTTCGCGCCAGCTGCCGCAACCAGGCCCATGCGGTGCTGGCCAAGCGGGGCATCGCCGTGCCGATGAGCGACCTGTTCGGCGTCGCCGGCGACGCCTTCCTTGGCGAACTGCCGCTGCCCGCCGCCTAGATGGCTCGGCTGCGCGCCCTGCGGGAGGTGATCACGGGCATGGACCGCCAGGTCGCCGACCTCGACCGGAAGATCGCCCAGGTCGCAAAGGCGGATCCGCGGGTCAAGGCCCTGACCGCACTGTCCGGCATCGGCCCGCTCACCGCACTGGTCATCCTGGCGGAGGTCGGCGACATCCGCCGGTTTGCCTCGGCTCGCAAGCTCGCCTCCTGGGCCGGGCTCACTCCCACGGTGCGCGGCTCGGACCGCACCGTGCGCGATGGACCCATCACCAAGCAGGGGGATCCGTGGCCGCACTGGATCGTGAACCAGGCTGCGCAGACCGCCAACCGGACACCACGCTATGCGGCCTGCTTCGAACAGATCGCACACCGCCGGGGCAGGAAGATCGCCACCATCGCGGTTGCCCGCAAGCTCCTCACGCACGCCTATCACGTGCTGCGCGAACTCGATGCGATCCAACAGCCAAAGGAGCCATGCGCCACGGCATGACGATCACTCCCAAGGACAGGGGGACAAGCCCCGGGCGAGCTCGCCCTCCAGCATGAACCGGCCCCGCCGCGCTCGATCATCTGAATGAGCAGCCCGGCCCCCGATCGAAGGGCATGATCCGGCCCAGCCGACCAGGATCGAATGGGTGCGTGCGAGCCCCCCTCCGCACGACCACGACTGGGGGACCACGGCCTCAACATCCCTGTCCACAACGTCAATCGCCTCGGCGCGGATCCTTGGGACACACGCCGGGCCGGGTTGCCGTGCACCTTGACAGCCCCGGCCCTCATGGGTGCTGGAGACGCCTCAAGAAGCACCGATCATGATCGTGTAACGAGCTCTTGGCGAGACGCTCGGCCGGGGTTTCCCAGCGCTCCAACTCTTCCGCCGACGCAGGCGCCCAGTGCTCGCGCAGGTCGCTTACGACCGCCAGCGCCGCCAACCCGGGCCTCGTCACCTTCAGTGCCCGACTGCGGATCGGTCGGACGAGATGAGAACGCTGCTTTGCCGGAAAGCCCCGGTCGACCGGCTTGGTTTGCGGTCCGGGATCGTGGTTGCCGACCAGATCACTCCGTTATGGGCAGGCACTCGGCGAGCAGGTCGACGACGTCCCGCCAAGCTCGCTGCGCGTGCTGCGGGTGGTAGCCGACCCCGGGGAGCGCAGTGTGGTCGACCGGTGGGTGATGGAAGGCATGCAAGGCGCCGCCGTAGACCACGAGGCGCCAGTCGACGCCCGCGGCCTGCATCTCGGCGGTGAATGCGTCCCGTTGCGCGGGCGGCATGATCGGGTCTTCCGACCCGACCCCGACCCACACCGGGCAGCGAATGCGCGCCGCCTCGCCCGGTCGGCCCGTGGTCAGCGCGTTGACGGTCGCGATCGCGCGCAGGTCGACGCCGTCACGCCCGAGTTCCAGCGCGATGGCGCCCCCCGTGCCGTAACCGACGGCGGCGATCCGGTCCGGATCGGTCCGCGGTTCGGCGCGGAGCACGTCGAGTGCCGCGTGGCCGATGCCTCGCAGCCGGTCGGGGTCGGCGAGCAGCGGCATGCAACGGGCCAGCATCTCCTCGGGGTCGCTCACATAGCGCCCGCCGTGGAGATCGAAGGCCAGCGCCACATATCCCAGCTCGGCGAGCGCATCGGCCCGGCGACGCTCGACGTCGCTGAGCCCCACCCCCTCGGGCCCGACCAGGACCGCGGGCCGGCGGTCGACACCGGCCGGGAGCGCGAGATGCCCGATCATCGTCAGGCCGTCGGCCGCGTATGGGATCGTGCGCGTGGTAACCGTCGTCATGAGCCTGGACTGTAGTGATCGTCGAGCCCGGTCGGGCCGGTGTTCTGCCGCTGGCAGAAGGCAGGTCTCTGGCGCATCCCGGACCACCCCGTCAGCGGTTCAGCTCTGCAACTCCCCACTCCGTTGAACTCCGGAGCCAGTGAGACGACGAGTACCCCCGACCGATTTCAAAGATCCTCATCAGAGTGCCGTCCGCTGTTGGATTTTGCCCGGGTGGGGATGGGGGCTTGAGGCGGGCTCCAGGGGCTTTTGAGGGGTTGGGCCGCATGCTGTGCGGCGGATGCGTTTTTGGTACTTGTGTTTCGTACTTCTGCCGCAATGCGCGGTATGTCTGGGGGAGTTGGCATGATCCAGCGGAGGACTGTCCTGGTGAGCGGTGCTGCACTGAGCGGGGCGATCGGGGGTGCGGGCCTGTTGGTACCGGCGTTGTCGAACCGGGCGCAGGCTACAGGCAGTGATCTGGATCCGACCACGATCGCGCAGTTCACGCAGGCGATGCCGGTGCCGGAGACCCTGAAGCCGACGTCGGTGTCGACCACGGGTGTCTACTACGAGCTGACCATGCAGGAGGTGGACGCGGAGATCGTGCCGGGATACAAGACCCGGGTGCGCACGTTCGGCGGGGATTTCACCGGTCCGGTCATCAAGGCGGTCTCGGGGCTGCGGACGGTGGTGCGGCAGACCAATGAGCTCGATGTGCCGGTGTCGGTGCACCTGCACGGTGCACACGTGCCGCAGTCCAGCGACGGCTCGCCCGGAGACCTGATCGCCCCGGGCGGCGGCAGCAAGACCTACACCTATCCCAACAGTCAGCCGCACGCCAACCTGTGGTTCCACGACCATGCCCACCATCAGGAGTCGGAGACCGTCTACCGCGGCCTGTCGGGCCTGTATCTGCTCACCGACGCCATCGAGCAGCGCCTGAACCTGCCTTCGGGCAAGTACGACGTGCCGATCTCGCTGCGCGATGTGCGCATGGACGACGGCGGGCAGCTGGCGTATGCGATGAACGACGGCAAGCGCACGGTGCTGCTGGCCAACGGCAAGGCCTGGCCCTACTTCGAGGTCGCCGCCCGCAAGTACCGCTTCCGCCTGTTCAACACCTCCAACATGCGTTTTTACGCGCTGCAGCTGTCGGACAAGGCGCCCTTCACGCTGATCGGCACCGACGGCGGGCTGCTGGAGAAGCCCCTGGAGGTGACCTCGGTGGCGCTCTCGCCCGGGGAGCGCGCCGATGTCGTCGTGGACTTCTCCCGCTATGCCGCGGGCACCCGGCTGGTGCTGAACAACACCCGGCCGCCGCGACCGGGCGACCCGGTCGACCAGGTCGGCAGGGTGCTGCAGTTCCGCGTCACCGACCCGGCGCCGGACACCTCCACCGTGCCGGCGGTGCTGCGTACGCTGCCCGCCCTGGGCAAGGCCACCGTCCAGCGCAGTTTCGAGCTGTCCATGGACGAGTCCGGCCAGACCATGGACGCCTACATCAACGGCAAGACCTTCGACATGAACCGGATCGACACCGAGATCGAGTACGGGGCCACGGAGATCTGGACGGTGCGGAACGCCAGCACCAGGGCCCCGCACAACATCCATCTGCACCTGGTGCAGTTCCGGGTCCTGGAACGCAACGGCACACCGGTCACCTCCGGGCCCGAGACCGGGCTGAAGGACACCGTGCCACTGAACGCGGGGGAGACGGTGAAGCTACAGGCGACGTTCACCGGCTACGAGGGCACGTATGTGTACCACTGCCACATGATCGACCATGCGGCGATGGGCATGATGGCCAACTTCCGGGTCAGCAAGACCCGCAGCACCCGCAAGTCGTGACCTGCTGCCCGGCGGGGCAACACCCCGCCGGGCAGGCCCTGTCGGGCAGCAGCGCGCCGGCACCGGCCGGGGGCTTTTGGTGTCGGGGGCGGGGCGCGCCGCAGAAGGTGGACGGTCTGACCTGGGGCTTTTGGTAGGGAAGCTTGTTGTCGAGGGGAGCTTCTTCCCTACGGCGCGGGGGAGGGCGGGCCGGTGAGACGGACCGTCGTGCGGATGGGTGCCGGTTCGGATGTGTGGGTTCGGCGCGTTGGGGCGGTGGTCGTGGCTGGGGTTGCGGCGTACGCCTCGTACGTCCATCAGTGCGAGTTTGCGCTGCAGGGCGGCGCGGACCGAACGAGCGCGATGCTGTGGCCGTTGTCGGTCGACGGCCTGCTCCTCCTGGCGACAGTCGGCGTTCTGAAGCAGCCCCGTGGCCGTCGGGGGCGGTGGGTGGTGTGGCTGGCGTTTCTGCTCGGGATTGGGGTCTCTCTGGCGGCGAATATCGCCGCGGCTCCTGCGGTGGCGTGGAAGCCGGTGTTTGTGGCCGGTTGGCCGCCCGTGGCCCTGTTGCTTGCGGTCGAACTTCTCGCCGACCGATCCCGTGGTGACTCCAAGCGCCCTGCCGAGGAGAAGCCGGACGACGCAGATATCGCTGACGGGAACCCGCTGTTAGAACGTGCCCGGCGTGTGGACACCCGGCATCGAGAGCTACATCAGCGGCCGGTCTCGGCTGAAACCCTGCGCAAAGAGCTACGGATCGGTGCCGAACGGTCGAGGCAGCTGGTGGCGATGGTCCGCGCAAGCCGCAACGGCGCGATGGGAGGTTGAGTAGTCATCCGGGGCTCTGTCGATCCCGCCCCGTGACCGGGAAAATCGGGGTGGTGCTCGTCCGGATGACGTCGATACAGCTTGGTGCCGCAGGTTGAGCCCGTTTGAGTAGTCGGATACAGGGGCCGAGCGCAGACACCTCACCAGGAACACGAGGATGCAGCGACATCTCCATCTTGGAGGAAAGTTGCTGCGACCTGCACTGATTCGTGGTGCGAGCTGCCGCGTAGGGTCATGTGGGACCGGCGTGACCCATGCGTACCCACCGCAGTGGCTGTCAGCACTGATGTCAGCCCTGGCTCGCGTAGCTGCTTGTGGTCGTTGCTGGCCAGCGCTGACTGCAGTACGTGCTGTAGCGAGGGCTGGCTGCGTCGGCGAGCTGACCAGGCCGCTCGCCAACTGGCATGCCTCAGGTCGGGGAATGTCTCGTTGATCCTTGACGCCAAGAACAATGGATGGCTCGGCTGTTTGTGCCTGACCGTCGGTTCAACGTGTTGTCCATGATGTGTCATGTTGAGCGTGCTGCGATCCTTGAACCGGTCGTGAAGGGGTCCTCACCTGCAGTTTGCGTGTGCGCATTATGTGCGGTTTGGGGTTTACGGGTGATGCCTTGACACTGAAGCGATGCCTGTGATGCTCGTGCTGGTGGGGGCAGGTGGCATGTCGGACAGATCAGACCCTGTCAAGGTGGCGAGAATCTATGGGGCGTCGAGTGCAGGCGAAGCTGAGCGCAGACCTATCGGGCGCTTTCAGCGGTGCCGCTCCAGTGTGGGGACAGCCGCGGCGATTGACGACATTCGACTCGGGCTGCAGCAGGCTCTGCGGAAGACGCGCCAGGACTTCAGGCGGGCCACGCCCTGTTCCACCGGCGCCCGTGCCACCGAGAGCGCATGGTTGACCGTGCGCTGGGTCAGCGACAGGTCACCGCCCGGTGGGCGTCTGACCGGTTTCGTCACCCACGGCCCAGCCGTCCCGGCAGGCGCGGTCGGCGAGCACCGGGATGCCCTGGCGCTCGCAGATCCGGATGATCCGGTGGGCGCGGGCCACAGTCAGGTCGTGGGCACGGCTAGGCAACGTGGGCGAGATCCACAGCAGCCATCCGGCAGGTCACCACCTGCGCGTCTACCTCGTGCCGACGGTGCTGGTGGGGGCAGTCGGCCCGGCCGACCAACCCGGTCGCACTCCGCCAGGCTGCCTCCAGCAGGACGTAGTCGGTGTCGGCTTCGCGAGGGGTACGCAGAAGGCTGGGCGCATGGTCGGTGAGCCGATCGATGACCCGCCGTGGTGTAGGCGTGCGCGGTGCCGACGACGATGCCGAAGCCGACAGCGCCCTGCGCGAGGGTGTCATGCGCAGATACACCAGGCCGATCAGGGCACGATGGTGCGGCGGGAGCGTGCAGCGGCGGTCACCTTCGCGGGTGACGATGAGTATGGTGCCCCACTCGACCAAGGCGTGAGGCAGGTCAAGCGCGGCAGGAGAGGGAGCTAACGAGACTCCTGTGCCGGTGAGTTGGAACTTCGAACACCTCCCTCAACGGCACAGGAGCCTCGCGCGTTGCGGACACCGTCGCCCTCACCCGATCAGTGGCCACGCTCAAAGACTTCACGGTCTCAGTCGGCGATGTCGAGGCCGTAGCGGCGTCCGGCGCGGGCAACAAGGTCATCCTGTACGGCGCCCGCACGGGCGGCGACGGCATCGGCGGCGTGTCCGTGCTCGCGAGCGAGACCTTCGAGTCGACGGGTCCGGCCAAGCGTCCGGCCGTGCAGGTCGGCGACCCCTTCCAGGAGAAGCTGCTCATCGAGTGCACCCTGGAGATCTTCAAGGAGCAGCTGGTCGCGGGCATCCAGGACCTCGGCGGCGCCGGGCTCTCCTGCGCCACCAGCGAGCTGGCGTCGGCCGGTTCGGGCGGCATGCGCGTGGAGCTGGACACGGTTCCGCTGCGCGACGCGACCCTGTCTCCTGAGGAGATCCTCATGAGCGAGTCGCAGGAACGCATGTGCGCGATCGTCGAGCCGGACAAGGTCGAGCGGTTCCTGGAGATCTGCGAGAAGTGGGACGTCATCGCGACCGTCATCGGTGAGGTGACGGACGGCGAGCGCCTGGAGATCTTCTGGCACGGCGAGCAGATCGTCGACGTCCCGCCGCGCACGGTCGCGCACGAGGGCCCGGTCTACCACCGCCCCTACGAGCGCCCCACCTGGCAGGACGCCCTCCAGGCCGACGACGCGGGCAAGCTCCCGCGCCCGGCCACCGCCGAGGAGCTGAAGGACCAGGTCCTGAAGGTCGTCGCGT
>NZ_JBHYJH010000099.1:0-35374 GCF_042740445.1 Streptomyces sp. NPDC059003
TGGGGCGGAGCCCCAGTTCGGGAAGGGGCGGGTCAGGGGCGCCCCCGCGAGGGACCTACCCCACCCCCCACCCGCTGAACTCCACCGTCCCCCGCCCCCCGCTCCCCCCATTCGTCGCCGTCATGAAGAGCCCCACATCCTGCACCGCACCCGCCCCGGGCACCGGCACCGTGGCGACGGTCCGCCACGTGCCGCCCCCGTCGGTGGACAGCTCCCCGGTGAAGGACCCCCCGGCCCGCGAGAGCCGGAGGAGGACCGGGGCCTTCACGCCCGTGATGCGCCGGTACGTGTCGAGCGTGCCGTCCCCGTTCGTGTCGTAGGACAGGACGACCCCGTTGGCGGGCGTGACGGCGAGGTTCACGAAGCCCGGGGAGCCGGGCGTGGAGAGGGAGTTGCGGGCGACGATACCGGCGCGGGCCCAGGGGCCGCTGGCGGTCTGGGAGTCGACGCGGACGGTGACGGCCACCCCGTCGCGCAGGGCCCCCGGCCTGAAGAGCGTGCCGAACTCCGCCGTCCCCCGCCACAGATCCGCGCCCGCCCCGTCGATGCCGTACCGGCCGTCGAGCTCACCGAAGACGGCCGCGTTGTTCGTGTACGTGCGCCACCCCGCGCTGAGCGGGCCCGCCTCGAACAGGGTGCCCTCGTGCACGGCACGGACCCGCTTCTCGCCCTGGGGGCCGTACGTGACGGTGAGGGTGTAGGGGAGGGGGCGCAGGGGGCGGTCGAGGGGAGTGTCGGGGGCGCTGGCCCGCCAGGCGACGGTGCCGGAGCCCGCGGCGGGGACGCGGGGCAGCGAGGTCGGCCCTTCGGGCTCCGCCTCGATGCCGGTGAGGGCGAAGTCGACGCGGCCGGTGGCGCGAAGCCCGTTGACGTTGCGGAACCGGGCCGCCACGCGCGCGTGGCCGCCGGGCGGGAAGGCGGGGGGATCGGCGGTGACGTCCAGGGAGCCCTGGTAGGGGGCGCGGGCGAGGACGTCCCGTACGCGCGAAGCCGTGCGGTAGGGGTCGGCCACCGGGCGCAGCGGATAGTCCTTGCGCTCCCGCGTCCAGGGTTCCTCGAACTCGCCGTACCAGTCGACCGCCTTGGGGGCGCGGCCCTCGGCGAGCGCGTCGGCCAGCTCGTCGAGCCACCGCTGCCAGCGCGGGGCGTAGAAGTCGGCGGTCAGGCCGTGCCACTCGCGGTTGCCGTACTCGTGCAGCTTGCCGCCCTCGGACGTGGGGCGGTCGCCCCACACCGTGATGAGGACCTTCGCGGTGCGCTCGAACTCGACGCGCTCGGTGTCGCTGGTGGCCAGGCGCCGGGCGTCCTCGATCCACGGGCCGAGCAGGAACGCCGGGTGCGTGCCGGTGACGTCGTCCACGAGGCGCAGCAGGCGCAGCCACAGGTTCGACAGGGCGCGGAAGGTGTCCTGGTCCTTGCGGGCGTACGCCGTCCTGAGCTGGGGCAGGAGCTGGCGGCTGCGGTGGGCGAGGGCCTGGCGGGCCACGTCGACGAGGTCGTGCTTGTAGGCGGCGCTGCCGCGCAGGGCGCCCGCGACGCCGAGCAGGCCCGCGAGCGCGGCGTCGAAGCGGCCCGGGTCGTAGGTGAGGGCGTGCGGCGCGTACTCGGCGGCGCGGTTCGCGGCCAGGTCGGGGCGCGCGGCGAACAGCGAGTCGTGCGGGTCGCTGCGCTCCACGGCCTTGTGCTGGTACGCGGTGTCGTGCAGGGCGCGCCAGGCGGCGCGCGCCCGCCCGTCCCGGCCGCCGTAGCGGAAGTCAGCGTATGAGGAGAACCACGCGGCGCGGTCGATGCGGGCCGGTGTCCAGGCGAGCTCGGAGAACAGCTCGAAGGCGGCCGGGTCGCGGTCGGTGGCCTCCGGCAGGTACGCGGTGCCGACGAGTGCGCTGTCCGGCTTGTCGCGCCACGCGAAGAACTTCTCGTTCCAGAGGTGCGCGCGGGCGCCGATGGTGGTGCGGCCGCCGAAGTTGGGGATCGTGCCGAACGCGTAGGGCGTGCCGCCCCAGTCCTTCTCGCGGTCCGTGACGCTCGCGAAGCGGTCGGAGACGCCGTCGACGATCAGCATCTTCTTCTTGTCGATGGCGTCGAGCAGCTCGGGCAGCGGGTTCTCCTGCCAGCCGAGGATCACCCAGGTCGCCCCGGGGTGCGCCTGCTGCAGGGCCCGCTCGACGCCGCGCGCCGCGTCCGGCACGGGGACGTCGCCCGCGGTGCCGCCCTCGTGCAGGAGGTCCATCTTGAAGTGCCGGGCCGCGCCGAACAGATCGCGCTGGTGGCCGTAGAAGGAGGCCGCGACGCGGGCGAAGGACGAGGTGCGCGGGTCGAGCCAGTCGGGTCGCTTGAAGCCGTGCCAGGTGCCCTGCGGCACGACCCGCGCGTCACCGCCGTTGCGCGCCACGAAGCCGTCCGGCACGTGCCCGTAGTAGCCGGGGAACACCGGCGCCATGCCGAGCTCGCGCAGCCGTCCCACGATGCGCTGCCCCAGCCGGATCCGCCGGTCGATGATCTCGGGCGAGAGCGGGCCGCCGTACCCGGACAGGTTCTGGAGCAGCCACCACGGCTGGTGCGACGGCGCGGGCAGCCAGGCGCGCGACTCGGCGTCGCTGTAGTGGAAGTCCTTCAGGAGGCGGTGGTAGACGGCCTCGGTGCCCGCGATGACCAGGACCTCGTTGCAGCCGTGCAGGGCCAGGACGTCGATCATGCGTTCCCAGTACGGCCAGTCGGCGTACGGGGCGGTGTAGCCGTCGTTGGTGTCGTTGAGCGCGAAGCGGTGGGGGAGCGCCGTGGAGCGCTCCAGGGGGCGCGCGGGGGCGGGCAGGCGGCGCGGCAGGTCGAGCTGGTCGCCGTTCCAGGCGATGTGCGCCCCGCACACGTACTTCAGATACCAGTGCACCCCCGTCAGGAGTACTGCGGGGGTGGTGCCCGACACCTCGACGCGTCCCGTGGTGCCGGTCACGCGGAAGCGGTCCCGGCCTTCCTGCGCCGGGACGAGTCTGAGGCGGAACTGGTCCGCGTGGTGCGGGAGGCGCCGATTGAGCACGGCGCGCGCGGAATCCGTATCGAAGGCGGGGCCCTTGCCGGGGCCGTCGGCCGCGAGGGCCGGGAGCGTGCTGCCGAAGGCGGTGCCGAGACCGGTGCCGAGACCGGTGAGGCCGATGGCGCCGGCGGTGCCGAGTACCGAGCGTCGCGACGGACCGTACATGTGTGTACCCCCTGCGTCGATGGCTGCGCGCACGGTATCCGGGTGGCTACCGGGGCTCAATGGGACGCACGGACAAGGCGCGTTCACATCACCTGATGAGACGGGAGCGGGCGATGAGGAGCATGGTGTGGGCGGCGGGCGCGGTTTCGGCCACGGCGTTCGGCCTGGTGATCGCGGCGGGGCTGGTCGCCGGGGGCGAAGGCGGGGGCGAAGGCGCCGGGGGTGGCGACGGCGGGCGTGCGGTGCCCGTGACCGCTGTCGGCACCCTTGAGCAGCTTGCCCGGAAGGCCGCGTGCGCGCCCGACATCCAGACGGACGCGGCGGAGTTGCGGCAGGCGCAGTGCCGGACCGCCGACGGCCGTCGCTTCGTGCTCGCGACCTTCGCCACCGACCGCGGCACCCGCGAGTGGCTGAACGCCGCCAACGACTACGGCGGCACCTACCTCGTCGGCAGGAAGTGGGTCGCGGTCGGCGAGCCGGACGTGGTCACGGCGCTGCGCGGCCGGCTCGGCGGGACGGTGGAACGGGCCTCGCACCACGCGCCGGAGAGCTGAGGCGAGTGGTTGGGGGAGCGAGGACCGGTGCCCTGGGCACGGAGGGCACACCGTTCACCGCGCGCGAGCCGACCGCGCAGCAGTCCGGGGGGCGATAGCGCCCCCGAAGGGGCGCGGGGAACTGCGCGCTCAGCCCCCACGGCGCCGCAGCTAACGACAGCGACGCCCGTCATTCACGCACTGAGCAACCCGCCGCATAAGCCGGTCGTCGAAGACATTGATGAAGTCACCGTGATCGGTAACGGGCTTGTGCAGCTGCTCGGGAAAGGAGTCGACGGCGAAGCCGGGCCCCGGCGGCACGTCGTACACGATGCGCTGGACCAGCTGCGGAATGGCACGGAAGCCTCGCGGGCAGCGCCCCTCGCGCGGGTCGGCGAACGCGACGTGCGTGCGGTGGTTGGCGCTGTCCGTGTTCCGCCCGTCCCAGCAGCTCTGGAAATTGAAGGTACGGACGACCTTGCTGCCTTCGGGGCAGATCGGATATTTGTCCTTCAGCTGCCGGTTCTCGAATCCGGTGCAGCTCCAGGAGGCATTGGCGTTCGCGTCACCATTGGTGAAGGCCTTGGCGTCACCGGTGATGACGCGCAGGAAACGCGGCATCGCGGTGACCTTGGACACGGGGTTTCCGACGAACTTCAGCGTGACCTGGTCGGGGGTCTGGATCTCGCCGACGTTCTTGTCCCGGCCGCCGCCGTCCGCGTTCGCGTCGTCCTCGTTGTTTCCGTTCTGCAGCCTGAGGACGGGCCAGTAGTACGTGGATTTGTCGCCCTGATTGCGGCAGCTGGTGCGCCCGCCCGCGAGTTCCTGGTCGCTGGAGAAGGCGTCGGTCTCCTGGTTTCCGACGTAGTCGTGCATATGGTGCGCGCCATTGCTCACGCCGGGCGCGACGATGACATTGTCCGGATTGAACTTTCCGTTCTTGTTGGTGCCGCAGCGCGTGGTGAACGTGCCGCGGGAACCGCCGCGTTGTGTGCGTGGTTTCTGGACATTGGGGCGGACGGTGGTGATGTCGACGAAGTCCCCGGCCTCGGGCCCGTTGCCCGCCTGGCCTTGGCCTTGGCCTTGGCCTTGGCCTTGATCCTGGCCTTGGTCCTGCCCCTGGCCTTGATCCTGCCCGTCGTCGCCCTGGCCCTGGTCCTGCCCCGGGTCTTGACCCTGCCCCTGGTCCTGGCCGTCGTCGCCCTGCGGTGGCGGCCCGTCGTCGTCGGCGCGCATGGTGCACGGCGCCATGCTGTCCAGGTTCTCCGGCGCCTGACCGTCGCGGTCGATCGCGGACCGGATGTTGTCGATGGTCGGCCGCCGCTGTTCCTCCAGCGGATCGAGGACGGCCTTCTGGTCCTGGGGGTTCTCGGCCTCGGCGAAGCGCGTGTACGCCTCGGTGAGCTGGGTGTCCAGAGCGGCGAGTTCGCGGTCGACCTCGGCGCGGGCGCCCTCGGGAACCTCGGGCAGCTGATTGCCGACGTCCGGGCAGCTGATGGTGGTCACCTGCGGCCCGCCGCTTCCCGCCGGGGGCGGCGGTCCGCCGCCCTCCTCGGCGTTCGCGTACACATTCACCGCGACGAGTCCGCCGCCGCCCAGGATTAACGCGGCCGACGCGGCGACGGCCCGTCCGGCCAGTTTTGATCGTTTTCGTGACGTGCGTCGTGAGGTGCGTCCCATGAGATGACGTACGCATCAGGAGCCGACGGTGTTCAAACGCGTGCGGGGAAATCCCCGCGGGAAAACGGCAGTCGATCAGCGTTCCTGGTCGAGAAAGGCGAGAACCGCGAGGACACGGCGGTTGTCGTCGTCCGAGACCGGCAGGTCGAGCTTCGCGAAGATATTGGACGTGTGCTTGGCGATGGCCCGCTCGGTGACCACGAGCTGCGCCGCGATCGCCGCGTTGGACCGGCCCTGCGCCATCAGTTCGAGGACCTCGCGCTCGCGCGGGGTGAGCGCGCCGAGCGGCTGGTCGGCGGCGCGCCGCGACAGGAGCTGCTGGATGACCGTCGGGTCCATCGCGGTGCCGCCCGCCGCGACCCGGCGCACCGCGTCGATGAACTGCTCGGCGTCGAACACCCGGTCCTTGAGGAGATAGCCGACCCCGCCGTTGCCGTCGGCGAGCAGCTCGCGCGCGTACAGCTGCTCCACGTGCTGCGAGAGGACGAGCACCGGCAGACCGGGCCGGGCCCGCCGCGCGGCGAGCGCGCACTGCAGGCCCTCGTCCGTGTGGGACGGCGGCAGCCGGACGTCGACGACGGCGACGTCCGGCTGCAACTCCGCGAGGGCCTTGGTCAGTTCCGGCCCGGTCTCGACGGCCGCCGCGATCTCGAAGTCGAACGCCTCCAGCATCCGCACGAGGCCGTCGCGCAGCAGGAAGAGATCTTCGGCTAGGACAACTCGCAAGGGATCTCCATGGTCACCATGGTCGGGCCGCCAACGGGACTGCTGACGGCGAGTACGCCGTCGAATGTACCGAGCCGTCGTTCGATCCCGCTCAGGCCCGAACCGGCGCCGATGCTCGCCCCGCCCTTGCCGTTGTCGGTGACCGCGATGCGCAGCATGCCCTGGGCGTGGTGGACGTCCACCCAGATGCGGTCCGCCTCCGCGTACTTGACGGCGTTCGTCAGGGTCTCGCTCACCGCGAAGTACGCCGCCGACTCCACCGACTCGTCCGCGCGGCCCGGCAGCTCCACGTCCACGTCCGTCTGCACCGGAAGGCGCAGGGCGAGGGCCCGCACGGCGTCGCCGAGGCCGCGCTCGGCGAGGACCGGCGGGTGGATGCCGCGGACCAGGTCGCGCAGCTCGTTCAGGGCCTCGCCGGAGTTCTGCCGGGCCTTGGCGATCATCTCCTTGGCCTTGGCCGGGTCCCGCTCCACGATCGCCTCGATGGTGCCGAGGTCCATGCCCATGGCGACCAGGCGGGCCTGCGCCCCGTCGTGCAGATCGCGCTCGATGCGGCGCAGCTCGGCGGCGGAGGTGTCCACCGCGTCGTGCCGGGTCTCCTCCAGGCGGTCGACGCGCAGCGAGAGCTCCCGCTCCCGCATGGAGGCGGTGGGCGCGATCAGGAAGCGGGCGAGCAGGAAGTGCCCGCGGATCAGGAGCGGGTTGACGAAGACGCCGAGCACGAGCAGGGCGGTGCCGAGCGCGGCGGCCTGGTTCGCCGTCGACTGCGACGTGACCTTGATGAACGCGTACCACTCGCCGCCGCCCGCCTGGTAGATCGGCTTCCACACGCCGAGGGCGAGGACCCAGCCGTACGCCCAGTAGAGCACCAGGGAGGGCGCGATGATCGCGACGGTGAAGCCGAACGTCATGTTGGCCAGGAGCCACTGCAGGTCCCGCCAGGTCGCCGGGTCCTTCAGCATCCAGGTGCAGCGCTCCACCTGCCCGACGACGCCCCCGCGCCGCCGCGCGGGCTCCGCGCGGTACGGCACCGGGATGCGGACGTCCGCCCACTGCCCGGCCTGCCAGCGGGTCAGCGTCGCGAACCTGCGGACGCCGTCCAGCACGAGCGGTGTCGTGAACACCCCGATCCCGAGCAGGATGAGCGCGATCGAGACGACCGAGAACACGAAGAGCACGATCGACCCGGCCAGCGAGACGATCGCCAGATACAGGCCGCGCGCTCCCGCGAGCAGACCCGCGCCCACTCTCGACGTCTTCATGGTGTCCCTCTCCTCATCCGACCTCACACGTCCCAGTCTCCCTGGTCAGGCCCGCCAGGTCATTGGGTTCCCCACCCAGACCGGGGGTGTACCTGACGACACCCCCTGACCTCGCCCTGTGCTTCACCGAGAGGGGGCCTCGGCGGCTGGGTCCCCGCGCCGCCGATTCCTAGCGTGAACCACGTCAGTTCGGCTTACATCACGCTTAACTCAGTGGGGGCGAAGGTCATGAGCGCCAAGAGGCAGAACCTCGCGGCACGGCTCGGGGTGTGGAGCGCACACCACCGCAGGACGGCGATACTCGGGTGGCTCCTCTTCGTGGTGCTCGCCACCGTGGCCGGCGGCGCGGCCGGCACCATCACGGCGCCCGACGACGAGATGGGCACCGGCGAGTCGGGCCGGGCCGCGAAGATCCTCAAGGACGCGGACATCGACGAGCCCGCGGGCGAGCTCGTCATGGTCGGCGCGCGGACCCCGGACAGCTGGCGCGAGGCCGCCGCCGACCTGTCGAAGGCGCTCACCGCCACCGGCGAGGTCCGCGCCCTGCAGCGGCCGCTGCCGTCGAAGGACGGCAAGGAGGCGCTGCTCCGCTTCGAGATCAAGGGCAAGTCCGACCAGGCGACCGACCGCATCCAGCCGGTCCTCGACGCCGTGGACGAGGCCAGGGACAAGGGCGCGGCGCGGGGCGTCAGCGTCTACCAGTTCGGCGACGCGAGCTCCGAGAAGCACCTCAAGGACCTGCTCGCCGACGACTTGAAGAAGGCCGAGTTCACGGCGGCGCCGCTCGCGCTCGGCATCCTCCTGGTGGCCTTCGGCGCGGTCGTCGCCGCGCTGCTGCCCGTCGGGCTCGCCCTGACCGCCTGCGTCGCCGCGTTCGGCCTGCTCGGCCTCGCGAGCCACGCGCTGCACATCTTCGAGACGACGTACTCCGTGATGTTCCTCATGGGCATGGCCGTCGGCGTCGACTACTGCCTGTTCTACCTGCGCCGCGAGCGCGACGAGCGGGCCGCGGGCCGCGACGCGGAGACGGCGCTGCGGATCGCCGCCGCCACCAGCGGGCGCGCGGTCCTGGTCTCCGGCCTTACCGTGATGGTGGCCATGTCCGGTCTCTTCCTGTCGGGCCTGCTGCTGTTCAAGGGCTTCGCGACGGCCACGATCCTGGTGGTGTGCGTGGCGATGCTCGGCTCCGTGACGGTCCTGCCCGCGCTGCTCGCCTGGCTCGGCGACCGCATCGACGCCGGCCGCATCCCGTTCCTCAACCGCCGCTCCAAGAAGGGCGCCCACGCCAGCGGCTCGCTCGCCGGGTCCGTCCTGAAGCCGGTCCTCGCCAAGCCCGCGTTCTTCACGGTCGCCGCGACCGCGCTGCTGCTCGCGCTCGCCGCGCCCGCGCTCGGCATGAAGACCGAACAGCTCGGCCTGGAGAAGCAGTTCGGCTCCGACGCGCCGCTGTCCGTCGCGTTCAAGAAGATCACCGACGAGTTCCCCGGCGGCCCGGCGCCCGCCCGCGTGGTGGTGCGCGCCGACGACATCGACGCCCCGCCGGTACGGGACGCGCTGCGGACGCTGACCGAGTCGGGCAAGGGCGCGGAGCTGACCGTCCACCGGGCGAAGAACGTGGCGGAGGTGGAGATCCCGCTGCCCGGCAGCGGCACCGACAGCGCGGCGAAGCGGGCCCTTGCCGACCTGCGCGACGACGTCGACGACCTGAACGGGAAGGCAGGGGGCGAGTCCGCGGGCGGCTTCCGGGCGTACGTCGGCGGGGACCTCGCCAACTCGGAGGACTTCAGCGACCAGCTGGGCCGGGGCATCGTGCCGGTGTTCGCCTTCATCGCGGCCATCACGTTCCTGCTGATGCTCTTCTGCTTCCGCTCCGTCGTCATCGCGGTGACGTCGATCGCGCTCAACCTGCTGTCCGTGGGCGCCGCGTACGGCGTCATGACCGCCGTGTTCCAGCACGGCTGGGGTGCCGGGCTCATCGGCTCCGAGAAGGTCGACGCCATTGAGAGCTGGATGCCGCTGTTCGTCCTCGTCGTCCTGTTCGGCCTGTCCATGGACTACCACGTGTTCGTGGTCTCCCGGATCCGTGAGGCGCGCGACCAGGGCCTGGACAACCGGGCCGCGATCCGGGAGGGCATCACGCGGACGGCCGGGGCGGTCACCGGTGCCGCCGTCATCATGGTGGCCGTGTTCGCCGTCTTCGGGATGCTGTCCATGCAGGACATGCAGCAGATGGGCGTCGGGCTCGGCGTGGCCGTCCTCCTCGACGCGACGGTGGTCCGCATGATCCTGCTGCCGTCCCTCATGACCCTCCTGGGGGACCGGAACTGGCATACGCCGCGGTACCTGCGGTGGCTGCCGCGGGTGTCCCACGAGGCGCCGGCCCCGGAACCCGGGCGGGTTCCGGTGCGGGCCGGCCACTGACGCCCTCCGGGTGCATCTCCCACCCGCCCGCCCGTTTCCACTCTCCCGCGGGGTGGGCGCTCCCTGCCGGGGGCGCCCACCGTCGGCGTCTGCGGGCTCCCACCGCTACCGCGGCGGTTTGTCTCCCACCCACCCGCCCGTTTCCAGTCGGACGGCGGGTGACCGCCCCTGGTGGGGCTCACCCGCCGTCGGCGGCGCATGGGGTGGGTGGGCGGGGTAGACCCCGCCGCGGAGCGGCGGGCCGGAGGCGTATGCCGCTGTGCGCAACGCGGCGATAGCACCCACCGGCCGGCACGCCGCTGCGCGCAGCGCGGGAGGGAGTCCACCGGCCCGGGCTCGTCGTCGGCGGCGTGAGCGCATGGGGTGGGTGGGCGGGGTGGCTCCCGCCGCGGAGCGGCGGGTCGGGGGCGTATCGGGCTAGCGGGCCAGGGCTTTCGCTTCCTTCTCGGGGGAGAGGCCCACCCGAGGGCGGTCGGGGCGGTGCGGGGCCACCCCGCCGAGGCTCCGGAGCCAGTCCCACGTGTCGGAGACCGTCGCCCCGACCGGTCGACACCGCAACCCCGCCCTGACGGCCTTGGCCGAACTCGTGTCGTGCATCGTGTCGTACAGCTCCCCCGGCGGCAGCCACACCGGCAGCTCCTGCCAGGGCTCGATCCCGGCGGCGGTGACGACGTCCGGCGCCGTCCACCGCAGCTCCGCGTCGGGCGCCCCCGCCACGCCCACGCAGGCGTCGAGCAGGGCGCCCATCGTGGCGTGACCGGTGGGGCAGATGAGGTTGTACGGCCCGTACAGACCCGCGGCGACCGCGTCGAGGGTCCATTCGGCGAGGTCCCGCACGTCGATGTACTGGATCGAGGCGTCCCGCGGCCCGGGCGCGAGGACGGGCCCGCCGCGCGCGACCCGGCTCAGCCACCACGGCAGGCGCCCGATGTTCTCGTACGGGCCGAGGATCAGACCGGCCCGTACGAGCAGCGTCCGCCCGTCGCCGAACGCGCCCGCCGCCGCGAGCTCACCGCCCCGCTTGTCCTCCGCGTACGCCACCGCGTCCGCGTCGGCGTCGCCGTCGACGACGGGGAACGACTCGTCCGAACCGGCCTTCCCGGGGTACCGGTACACCGACCCGCTCGACACGTACGCGTACGTCCCGGCCCGCTCCCGCAGCAGCCGTGCCGCGTCCCGCACGGCCCGCGGCGCCCCGGACCAAGTGTCGACGACGGCGTCCCAGTCACCGTCGGCGGCGGCGAGCGCCGCGAGGCCCTCGGCCGTCGTGCGGTCGCCGTGGACGGCACGCGTCCCCTCGGGAGCGGCGTGCCGTCCGCGGTGGAAGACCGTCACGTCCCAGCCGCGCGCGAGCGCCGCCTCGGTGACGGCGCGCCCCACGAACTCCGTACCGCCGAGCATCAGAAGTCTCATGGGGCCGACTCTGCCTGCGCGTACGGCCGTGGGGAAGCGGATTTAGCCGCCAGGAGAACCCGGTCAGGCGGTCGGCGGCGCGTACTTGTAGCCGACGCGCCGCACCGTCTGGATCGAACCGCGGTGCTCGGCGCCGAGCTTGCGCCGCAGCCGGGCGATGTGGACGTCGACGGTCCGCCCGTCGCCGACGTGGCCGTACCCCCAGACCGTCGTCACGAGCTGGTCGCGGGTGTGCACCCGGTGCGGGTGCGCCACGAGGTGCGCGAGCAGCTCGAACTCCAGGTACGTGAGGTCCAGCTGGCGCCCGTCGACGTGCGCGGAGCGCCGCGCGGTGTCGATGCGCACGGGTCCGTCCCCGTCGGCCGCGGGCGACGGCTCGGGCTCGGGGGCCTGGAGCCCGGCGGGCAGGTGCTCCTGACCGGCGGGCAGCAGGACCAGATAGCCGATCATCGGCGGCTGGCCCGGCAGCGCGGGCAGGGTGTGCTGCGGAGCGGGCAGCAGGGTCGCGCCCGGCGGCAGGAAGCCGGAGAAGTCGGCGAGGTCGGAGATCCGCGCCACCTCGTCGGGGGAGACGGCCCGCAGCCGTCCCCGTGCCGAGGGCACGGCGGGACGGGTCGCGGTGGCGGTGGCGGTGTTGGCGGCGGTGAAGGTACGGGAGTTCGCCATGAGTCAGCTCTTTCGCGCTAAGGAGTCGTCGAGGACGTACGTCGTGCGCGTCAGGCCGGAGGCCGGGGAACGGCTTTAGAGGGCCCGCGCGTTCAGCGCGCGGCAACACACCCGGTCGAAGTCGTGATGCTGCCGGGAAGGCCAGAAGGGCTCAAGGTCATCATGACCCGTCGCGGTGTTCTGGAAGCTGCCCATGGCCCCATTGAAGCAGATGGGAGCGGGTCCGGCGGATCCCTCTCGTACGTTGATACGCCGTCTTGGCATGCGGATGGCGTGAAGTGGGGCCCTTGACAAGGGGCGTTGAGCAGCAGGAAAGGGGCGCCCACCGCAGCGGCGGGCGCCCCTCATGAAATCCGGCACAACGGATGGAACGGGTCAGACCTGACCGGCCTTCTCCAGGGCCGCGCAGCAGGTGTCGACGAGCAGCCGGGTCACCACGTACGGGTCGACGTTGGCGTTCGGACGGCGGTCCTCGATGTAGCCCTTGCCGTCCTGCTCGACCTGCCACGGGATGCGGACGGACGCGCCGCGGTCGGAGACGCCGTAGCTGTACTCGTTCCACGGGGCCGTCTCGTGCAGGCCGGTGAGGCGGTCGTCGATGCCCGCGCCGTAGTTCTTGACGTGGTCCATCGGCTTGGAGCCCTCGCCGAGCGACTCGCACGCGGTGATGATCGCGGCGTAGCCCTCGCGCATCGCCTTCGTGGAGAAGTTCGTGTGCGCGCCCGCGCCGTTCCAGTCGCCCTTGACCGGCTTGGGGTCGAGGGTCGCGGAGACCTTGAAGTCCTCGGCGGTGCGGTAGAGCAGCCAGCGGGCCACCCACAGCTGGTCGGAGACCTCGAGCGGGGACAGCGGGCCGACCTGGAACTCCCACTGGCCCGGCATGACCTCGGCGTTGATGCCGGAGAGGCCGAGGCCCGCCTTGAGGCAGTTGTCCAGGTGCGCCTCGACGACGTCACGGCCGTGGATCTCGTCCGCGCCGACGCCGCAGTAGTAGCCGCCCTGCGGGGCCGGGAAGCCGCCGGCGGGGAAGCCGAGCGGGCGGTCGCCCTCGAAGAACGTGTACTCCTGCTCGATGCCGAAGATCGGCTCCTGCGCCGCGAACCGCTCGGCGACCTCGACGAGCTGCGCCCGCGTGTTGGAGGAGTGCGGGGTCATGTCCGTGTTCAGGACCTCGCACAGGACCAGGATGTCGGCGCCGCCGCGGATCGGGTCCGGGCAGGAGAAGACCGGCTTGAGCACGCGGTCCGAGGCGTGGCCCTTCGCCTGGTTCGTGGACGAGCCGTCGAAGCCCCAGATCGGCAGGTCGGCCACCGTGCCCGGCCGCTCGGCGCCCGTCAGTATCTTCGTCTTCGAGCGGAGCTTGGCGGTCGGCTCGGTGCCGTCGATCCAGATGTACTCAGCCTTGAAGGTCACGGGCCTCATCCTTAAAACACTAGGTACGGCGCAGCGGTGCGGGTGCTGTGGGCCGCGGTGATGTCCGGCAGCCTGTCAACGCGCGATTTCCCGTCGGTTGCCCGTTTGTGAACCCGGTGTTACCTGGGACGACAGTGACCAGTGTCACGCACGGGCCGCTGTGCGCGGGCTGTGCGAGGGGCTGTTCCGGGCCGCGCGCCGGGCTACTTGATGACCGCGTTGGCCCCCGCGATGAGCAGCCCGATCGTCGCGTCCGCGAGGCCGATGAGCACGGCCGACGACCGGCGGTAGCCCACGCGCAGCGCGGCGAACGTGCCCCAGCCGAAGAGCAGGCCCGCGTTCAGGATCAGGCCCGCGTACGTGACGTCCTCCTCGGGCCAGCCCACGATCCCGGCCGTCACCAGGAGCGCGACGGTCGGCCAGCAGGCGATCACCACCGGCCACTCGTCGGCGAGCGTCCAGGCGAGCTGGCGCCAGCGGTGGATGCCGCTGCCCGGCTTGTGCGTCGCCATGTGGTGGGCGTAGCCGTGCGCGAGCGCGGCCGTGCCCGCGGTGACCATGACCCAGGCGGCGTCGTAGTACGGCGTGAAGCGCTCGCCCTCGGACTGCAGGGCGGCGAGCAGCGCGCTCGCCAGGACCGTGCCGTATACGCCCTTGGACATCCAGCTCCGCACGGCGCGCTCCTCTCTCGCGTCCCGGGCCGCGGCCGGTCCGGCCCGGGTGGAGCGCCCAACCCTACGTACGGAAGCAGTGGGGAATGTAACGGTTTGCCCGCTATCGCCGATCGGTCTTCCGTGCCAGCGCGTCCCGTACCGCCTCCTCCGTGCGGGCCACCACCGCCGTGCCGTCGTCGGCGGTGATGATCGGCCGCTGGATGAGCTTCGGGTGAGCGGCGAGCGCCTCGATCCAGGCGTCGCGCCCGGAGGCGTCGCGCGGCCAGCGCGCGCGGTCCTTCAGGTCGAGCTCCTTGGCGGCGGCCTCCTGGGTGCGCGTGATGTCCCAGGGTTCGAGGCCGAGCCTGCCGAGCACGGCGCGGATCTCGTCGGCGGTCGGCACGTCCTCCAGGTAGCGGCGCACCGTGTAGTCGGCGCCCTCGGCGTCGAGCAGCGTGAGGGCGCCGCGGCACTTCGAACAGGTGGGGTTGATCCAGATCTCCATGCCGCACACGCTACCCCTGAACCATCCGTCCCACGGACCCTCAAACCCCTTCTGGCCAGGGGAGATTGCCGTTCTTGGCAGCGGCCGTTGTCAGTGCCGGGACGTAGAATGGAAGCAATGTTCGAGGGGGCCCGCGAGGGTTCCCCACCGCGACAGGAGGATGCCTGTGCCCGCTGCCGCAGTCCCGTCCCAGCACACCGCCCCTCGCTCCCGGAAGACCACGAACCGCCGCCGTGCGACGCAGCCGGCGCTCCTCGACATGCCGTACGTGCCGCTGGCCAAGCGGCCGCTGCCGCCCGGCCGGCCGCGCGACTGGTACATCACGCACAACCGCCGCCTCAAGGCCATGCGGCTCGCCATCGCGCTGCTCGACACGGGGGTGTACGTGGCGAACCAGGCGTCCAACGCGCGGATACGGTCGATGGCGGAGACGGTGGGCATCCACCCGCCGTCGGACACGACGTGCCACATGGTGCGAGCGCTGATCCGGTACTCGCGCTAGGGGCTCCGCCCCTTGGACCCCTTTTATCCGCGCTGCGCGCTCGTCCTCAAACGCCGGACGGGCTGGATCTTCCGGCAGGATTCAGCCCCTCCGGCGTTTGAGGAGCGGGGGTCTGGGGGCGGAGCCCCCAGGTCGGGAAGGGGCGGGATTGGGGAACCCCCCGTTAGGGCCCCGCACCCGCACCGATCACCCGTTCGGCGGACCCGGCATGCGCGCACGCCCCCCGCCGCATTTGCTGCTCTAGAGGCGCGAGAGAGGGGCAGAGAGGGGATCGCCATGAGCACGCCGGCCGAGCGCGCGGAGCGGGGCAGGGCGGCCCGCAAGCGCGCCTCCCGCTCGTCGCACGGCGCCTGGATCCCCTCGGCCGACCGCCCCGACCCGGTCGCCGTCCTCGAACGGCAGGCCGCCGACCGCCTCCACGACCTGCTGCCCATCCGCTACGGCCGGATGTCCGCCTCGCCCTTCGCCTTCCTGCGCGGCGCCGCCGCCGTCATGGCGGGCGACCTCGCCGCCCAGCGGCACACCGGCCTGACCGTCCAGCTCTGCGGCGACGCCCACCTGCTGAACTTCGGCGTGTTCGCCTCGCCCGAACGCCGGCTCCTGTTCGACCTCAACGACTTCGACGAGACCTACCCCGGCCCCTTCGAGTGGGACGTCAAACGGCTCGCCGCCAGCGTCGCCGTGGCCGCCCACGAGACCGGGCACGGCGACGACAAGGCCCACGACGCGGCGCTCGCCGCCGTCACTGCGTACCGCAAGGGCATCCGCCGCCTGGCCCGCAAGGGCGAACTCGACGTCTGGTACGAACGCATCGACACCGACGACCTGCTGCCCCTGATCGCGTCCGCCCGCGACCGCCGCCGCACCGCCGAGCGCCTCGACCGCGCCCGCCGCCGCACCAGCCTCCAGGCCCTCGGCAAGCTCACCGAACTCGTCGACGGGCACCGCCGCATCATCCACGACCCGCCCCTGCTCGAACCCGCGGGCGCCCCCGACATGGCGGCCCTGCGCAAGATCTTCGGCGACTACCGCTCCACCCTCGCCGAGGAGCGCCGCCTGCTCCTCGACCGCTACCGCTTCGTCGACGCCGCGCGCAAGGTCGTCGGCGTCGGCAGCGTCGGCACCCGCTGCTTCATCGTGCTGCTCACCGGCCGCGACTCCGGCGACCCGCTGTTCCTCCAGATCAAGGAAGCCGTCCGGTCGGTCCTCGAGGAGCACCTGCCGTCCGGCCCCTACGTCCACCCCGGCCACCGCGTCGTCTCCGGCCAGCGTCTGCTGCAGGCCGCGGGCGACATCTTCCTCGGCTGGATGACGGGACCCCAGGGCCGCGCCTACTACTGGCGCCAGCTCCGCGACATGAAGGGCTCCGTCGACATCGCCGACCTCGGCCCCGCCGAACTCCTCGGCTACGCCCGCCTCTGCGGCTCCGCCCTCGCCCGCGCCCACGCCCGCTCCGGCGACCGCATCGCGATCGCCGCGTACCTGGGCGGCAGCGACACCTTCGACCGGGCGATAGCGTCCTTCGCGAGCCGTTACGCCACGCAGAACGCCAAGGACCACGAGGCCCTGACGAGCGCGATAGCCGCAGGCGTGATCGCGGCGAGCACCGGGTGAACCCGGGGGGACTTTGCGGATACGGCCTAGCCGATCTGCTCCGGCGTCACCGTCAGCCACCGCTTGTCCGCCGTCACGGGCTGCCCCAACTCCCGCTGGCGCGCCGCGTTCTCCCGCTTCATCCCGTCGAGCTGCCGCAGGTACTTCTCCTTGCGGTTGACCCACACGCGGACACCCCCGTGCCGCACGTCCGCCGAGTGGAACAGCATCGGGCCGTCGCTCACCGGCGTGTCACCGGCGACGAGGACCGGCTTCTTCCACTCGTCGATGTACGTGGAGATCGCCGCGGGCTTGCCCTGGTACCAGGTCAGCGGCGCCCACAGGTTCGGCGTCAGCTCGTACTTCGCGAGCCGCTTCCGGTCCTTGGGCGTGAAGCGGCCCTCCGCGATCTCCTTGCGGGAGCTGGTGACACGGCCCGTCTTCCGGTCCTTCAGCTGGAGCCCGACGCCGATGACGTTCTGCGGCTTCACGCCGTACCCGTACTTCGGGTCGGCGAGCACCATCCGCACCAGGTCCTCGCTCGCCGCGCTCACCACGTACACCTCGATGCCGTGCGCGCGCAGCGACTTGTACAGCTCCCGCATCCCGGGGAAGAACTCCGGCCGCTCGACCTCGGTCTTCGTCACCTTCCCGTTCTCGTAGTACGTCGCCGGGATCGGCTTGTCGTACGCCAGGAGCTCGTCGACGTACCCCTTGAGCTGCTTCAGCGTGAAGCCGGAGAAGATCTGTGCCGCCCACGGGTAGCAGACCTGGTCGTCGACCTCGCACAGCCGGTTGTAGTAGCTGTACAGGCTCTCCTTGTGCCCGGCCGTGTCCTTGAACGGGATGACCTTCAGGGACGGGGCCATCGACTCCCGCGTCAGGACGCCCTTCATCTCCAGGAACGGAAGCAGCGCCTCCTCCAGGTCGTGGCGGTACGTCGTGTTGTCCGCGTCGAAGACGGCGTACGCGCCCTTGTCCTCGTGCGCGGCGATGACCTTGCCGAGCTTCGCGGCGACCGGCTTCGGCCAGTGCTTCAGGCTGGCCGCGGCGGTACGGGCGAAGTCCGGCGCCTTCGCGGCCGCGTCGGCGTCCGCGCCCGGCCACACCGCGCCGCCCGCGAACACCGCCGCCGCGAGCGCCCCCGCCGCGCCGAGGAGCACCGGCTTGTACGTCGCGCCGGTCTTTGCACCGCTCTTTGCCCGTGTAGCCATGGTTTCCGTTCCCTGGATGCGAGGTCCGCCCCGAGCGGAGCGGCGGGTCATGCTACGAGGGCGGGGCCCCGGAATCCCATGAGCGATGTCACCGTGCGTGCCGGGCATGGGACAGCCCGGCGCGGGTAGCCGAGGGCCCGCGCGGACCCCGCGGGGGCGCACCACAATGGACCCATGGACCCCGCGTCGCGCGAGTTCGTCCGTGCCGTGCTCCCGCCGGAGCAGGGCGGCCTCGTCGTGTCCGCCGTGGGCTATCGCACCCGCGGCCAGCGGCCCGCGCTGCACCGCGGCCTGCCGTCCCCGTATCTGACGCTGATCTTCTCGCTCGACGGCCCCGTCGTCACCGGCTCCACCCCCGGCCAGGCCACGGGCCCGGGCGCCGCCCGCACCGAGATCGTCGTCGGCGGCCTGCACCAGAGCCCCGCGTACGTGGTTCAGCCCGAGCACGAGGCGGGCATCCAGCTGGCCCTGCACCCCCTCGCGGCCCGCGCGCTCCTCGGCCTGCCCGCCGCCGAGCTGACCGGGCGGCTCGTCACCGACGGCACGGACGTCCTCGGGCGGATGGTCGCCGACGTGCGCGAGCAGCTGTGCGCGGCCGACGGCTGGGACGAGCGGTTCGGGCGCCTCAACGCCTACCTGGCGCGCCGCGTGGCCGACGCCGGGTACGTGGGCGGGGTGCGGCCCGAGGTCGCCGAGGCCTGGGCCTGGCTCGCCCGGCACCGGGGCGCGGGCACCCTGCGGGGCCTCGCCGCGCACGTCGCGCTCAGCGAGCGCCGCCTGTCCGCCCTCTTCCGCGCCGAGACCGGCGTCACCCCCAAGCAGGCCGCCCGCCTGATGCGCTTCCAGCACGCGAAGGCGCGCGTGGTCCGCTCCTTCGCCGCGGGCGCGCCCCTGGACCTCGCCCGCGTCGCCGCCGACAGCGGCTACTACGACCACTCCCACCTGGTACGGGACTTCCACCAGTACACGGAGCTCAGCCCGAGCGCCTGGCTGGCCGAAGAGTGCCGGAATATCCAAGCCGGGGGACACCGCAACGGCGAAGACTGAGGCCCATGAACACCACCGAAACACCTCAGACCGGTAAGAACCTGCGCGCTCCGGACATCTGGCCCACCTTCATGGCTCACGACGCCCCCGCCCTGATCGACTTCCTCGTCGACACCGTCGGCTTCCTGCGCACCGCCGTGTACGAGGACGGCGGCCGCGTCGCCCACGCCCAGCTCGACTGGCCCGAAGGCGGCGGCGTCATGCTCGGCAGCCACGACCCGAAGGCGACCGACCGGTGCCGGGAGCCGGGGACGTTCGGCGCGTACGTCGTCACGGACCACGTCGACGCCCTCTACCGCCGCCTCACGGACGCCGGCGTGCGGGTCGTCCGCGAGATCGAGGACCAGCCGTACGGCAGCCGCGAGTTCATCGTCGCCGACCCCGAGGGCAACAAGTGGTCCTTCGGCACGTACCGCGGCGAACCCCGCCCCGACCAGCCGTGACGCTCGGCCGGGGTGATAGCTTGCGCACGCCAGTCGCACCCACACCTGGGTCGGGGAATCCGGTGGGAATCCGGAGCTGACGCGCAGCGGTGAGGGGGACGGGCGGGCCGACGGCCACTGGGCGTTCCATGCGCCCGGGAAGGCGGCCCGTCCGGACGAACCCGAGTCCGAAGACCTGCTGGCACCGCCGTCCGCGCGCCGGGTGGCGGGGTTTCGCAGACCAGGCTCCGCGTATGAGCCATGAGACCCGGGAAGTCCTGTGCCCTCACCCGTTCTTCGCGTACGTCGCGTGCGCCTTCCGGCCCTGCTCGCCGCGGGCCTCGTCCTCGTCACGGCCTGCGGCGGCCCCGCCGCGCGGGACGACGACCGGGCCGGGGCCGACGGCTATCCGGTGACCGTCACCGCCTGTGGCGAGAAGGTCCACGTGAAGTCCCCGCCCCGGCGCGCGGTCTCCCTCGACCAGGGCTCCACCGAGATCCTCCTCTCCCTCGGCCTCGCCGACCGCATGGCAGGCACCGGCACCTGGACCGACCCCGTCCGCCCGAACCTGAAGAAGGCCAACGCGAAGGTCGACCGGCTCGCCGACCGCTACCCGTCCCTGGAGAAGGTCCTCTCCAAGGAGCCCGACTTCGTCAGCGCGTCCTTCCTCTACACCGTGGGCAAGGGCGGCGTGGCCGACCGCGCCAAGTTCGCCGAACTCGGCGTGCCCGTCTACGTCTCGCCCACCGACTGCGCGGGCAAGGACAACTCCGGCGACGGCGACGGCAAGCGCGTGCGGACGCTCACCATGGAGACCGTCTACGGCGAGATCCGCGACCTGGCCAGGATCTTCGACGTCGAGGCGCGCGGCGAGCGGCTCGTCGCGGACCTCAAGGCCCGCACCGCCAAGGCGGCCCGCACGGTCAGGTCCTCCAAGGCGTCCGTCCTGTACTGGTTCTCCGACTCCAAGGCCCCCTACATCGCGGGCTGCTGCGGTGCGCCCGGCGTCATCACGCGCACCCTCGGCGTACGCAACGCCTTCGCCGACACCCGCGCCGAGTGGCCCCAGGTCAACTGGGAGACGGTGGTGGACCGCGACCCGGACGTCCTGGTCGTCGGCGACCTCACCCGCAAGGCCCAGTCGGCGGAGAGCGCCCGGCAGAAGATCGCGTTCCTGGAGTCCAACCCCGTCACGAAGAACCTCACGGCGGTGAAGAAGAAGCGGTACGTCCTGCTCAGCGGCCAGGCCCTGAACCCGACGATCCGCACGGTCGACGGCATCGAACAAGTCGCCGCGGGGCTGCGGAAGTTCGGCCTGGCGCGGTGAGCGCCGCCGTGCGCGAGGGGGACGCCGTGCGTGAGGGGGGCGCCGTGCGTGAGGGGGCGGCCGTGCGTGAGGGGGCGGGGGGAGCGTGGCGCGCGGGGCTGCTGTGGGCGGCGGGGCTCGCGGTGCTCCTCCTGTCCGTGGCGGTCGCCGTCACCATCGGCCCGGCCGACATCTCCGTCCCCGACGTGTGGGCGGCGGTGGCCGCGCACCTCGGCTGGGGCGAGCCGCGCCTGACCCCGCTGCGCGACGGCATCGTCTGGAACCTGCGCATGCCGCGCACCCTGCTCGCGGGCGTGTGCGGCGCGGGCCTCGCCGTGTGCGGTGCGGTCCTGCAGTCGCTGCTGCGCAACCCGCTCGCGGACCCGTTCGTCCTCGGCGTGTCCTCCGGGGCGTCCACGGGCGCCGTCGCGGTGGTGGTCCTCGGCGTCGGCGGGGGCGTCCTCACGCTGTCCACCGGGGCGTTCGCCGGCGCCCTGTGCTCCTTCGCGTTCGTCCTCCTGCTCAGCCGGGCCCTGGGCGGCACGACGGACCGCGTGGTCCTGTGCGGCGTGGCGGCGATGCAGCTGTTCTCCTCCGTCACGTCCTTCATCGTCCTGACGTCGGCGGACGCGGAGACGACGCGCGGTGTCCTGTTCTGGCTGCTCGGCTCGCTGAGCGGGGCGGGCTGGCCGGACGTGGCGGCGTGCGCGGCGGTGCTCGTCGTCGTCCTCGCGGTCTGCCTCGCCCATGCCCGTACGCTCGACGCGTTCGCCTTCGGCGAGGACGCGGCGGCGGCCCTGGGCGTGCACGTGACCCGGGTCCGTCTTGTCCTGCTCTGCGCGACCGCGCTCCTGACGGCGGCCCTGGTCAGCGCGGCCGGGGCGATCGGCTTCGTCGGCCTGACCCTGCCCCACGCGGCCCGCGCGCTCGTCGGGGCGACGCACGCACGGCTCCTGCCCGTGACGGCCCTGACGGGTGCGGTCTTCCTGATCTGGGTGGACACGCTGGCCCGTACGCTCCTGGACCCGCAGGAGGTGCCGGTGGGAGTGGTCACGTCACTGATCGGGGTCCCGGCCTTCGTCGTGGTGCTCTACCGCACGAGGAGGACGACGTGAGCGCTGGAGCGGACGACGTGAGTGCCGGGGCGGACGACGTGGGCGTCGAGGCGGGCGACGTGAGCGTCGGCGAGTGCGGCGTGGGGGCCGGTGAGTACGACAGGGGCGTCGGTGTGGGCGCCACGAGCAGCGGTCTGCGCGCCCGGCGGGTCTCCCGTGCGGCGGGCGGCCGCCTGATCGTGGACGGCGTCACCCTCGCACCCCGGCCCGGCACCGTGGTGGGCCTCCTGGGGCCCAACGGCTCCGGCAAGTCCACCCTCCTGCGGCTCCTGGCGGGCGTCCTGGCCCCCACGTCCGGCGTGGTCACCCTGGACGACGCGCCCCTGCGCGAGCTCGGCCGCCGCGCGGTGGCCCGCCGCCTCGCCCTGGTGGAACAACAGGCGGACACCCAGGTCGACCTGACGGTACGGGACGTCGTACGCCTCGGCCGCGTCCCGCACCGCCGCGCCTGGTCGCCCGGCACCGCCGAGGACGAGCGGGCCGTGACCGAGGCCCTGGCCCGCACCGCCCTGACCGACCGCGCCGGCCAGCCCTGGCACACCCTCTCCGGCGGCGAACGCCAGCGCGCCCACATCGCCCGCGCCCTGGCCCAGTCCCCCCGGGAGCTCCTCCTGGACGAACCCACCAACCACCTGGACATCCACCACCAGTTGGACCTCCTGACCCTGGTCGCGTCCCTCCCGCTCACGACCGTGGTCGCCCTCCACGACCTCAACCTGGCGGCGATGTTCTGCGACGAGATCCTGGTCCTGAAGGAGGGCAGGGCACGGGCGTACGGCACGCCGGCACAGGTCATCACGGAGGACCTGATAGCGGAGGTCTACGGCGTACGGGCCCGCGTGACCCCACCGGGGACCGGCGAGCACCCCCAGGACCACCCCACGATCACCTTCCTGCGCCTGTCACCGCCGCCCCCTACACTCCCCGGATGACCACGCACCCCGACGACGAGGTCCCGCCCGACGCCCTCACCCGCCTGCGCGCGATCTGTGGTCAACTCCCCGACGCGTACGAGGAGCAGGCCTGGATCGGCACGCGCTGGCGCATACGCGGCCGCACCTTCGCCCACGTCTACGTCACCGACCCCACGCGCCCCAGCTCCACGCACACCCACACCGCCGCCCCCACCACGACGCTCACCTTCCGCGCCCAGGGCGAGGAGCTGGCGGCCCTGACCCACGCGGGGCCGCCGTTCTTCCGCCTGGACTGGGGCGCGAACGTGGTGGGCCTGCGCCTGTACGAGGACACGACGGACTGGGCGGAGGTGGCCGAACTCCTCATGGAGAGCTACCGCCTCCAGGCCCCCAAGAAGCTCGCCGCGCTCCTCGACGACCGGGAGGACGGCCCGTCCAGCCCCGGCCGGTGAACCCGGGCCGGGGCTGGACAGACGCACACCTGTCGTAACAGAATCAGTTGCGACAGCTCCGCCGGTGTCACGTCCGGCGAAGATGCCGGTGCCGGGAGGGTCCATGAGTGCCAACAGCCGCATGACCGTGGCCACGCACGCGCTGACGTGGATGGCCCTGGTCTGCCCGAAGCGGCCCGACGGCATCGTGACGTCCGACCAGATCGCCGCCAGCGTCAACACCAACCCCGTCGTCATCCGGCGCACGCTCGGCAGCCTGCGCGACGCGGGCCTGGTCGTGTCGCAGCGGGGTCAGGGCGCGGGGTGGCGCCTCGCCCGTGAGCCCGACGCGATCACGCTGCGCGACGTCTACCTGGCGGTCGAGGCCGACCCGCTCATCGCGCTGCACCCCTCCACGCCCAACCAGGAGTGCCCGGTGGGGCGCGGCATTCCACCGGTGCTGCGGGGTGCGTACGACCGCGCGGAGGAGGCGATGAAGGCCGAGCTGGCCGGGGTCACCGTCGCCGACGTGCTCAAGGAGACGGTCGCCTGACCGACCCCCGCACGGGCCGGTCCGAGCGGACCGGCCCCTTTTGCGCCCACTGTCGTAACTAAACCTGTTACATCAAGCTCCATGGGCCTGGACCTGGGCCTGGACCTGGCCCTGGGCCCGAAACCGAACTCAAACCCGCCCCGAACTCAAACCCGACCCGACCCGAACCGAACCGCACGCACCGGAGGTCCCGTCCCCGTGTACCGCTCCCTCATCGTCCTCGCTGCCGGAATGTTCGCCATCGGCACCGACAGCTTCGTCATCGCCGGCATCCTGCCGGACGCGGCCGACTCGCTGGGCGTATCCGTCGGCACGGCAGGCTGGCTGCTCACCGCCTATGCCTTCACCTACGCCGTCCTCGGCCCCGTCATGGCCGCGCTCACCGCGCGCCGGTCCCGGCGCCCGCTGTTCCTCGCCGGGTTCGCGGTGTTCACCGCGGGCAACCTCGTCACCGCCTTCGTACCCGACTTCGGCGTGGCCCTGGTCGGGCGGGCGCTGGCCGGGCTCGGTGGCGCGATGGTCACGCCCGCCGCTGTCGCCGCGGCTGCCGCCCTCGCGCCGCCCGAGCGGCGCGGCCGCGCCATCGCCACCGTCATGACGGGCCTCAGCGCGGCGACGGCGCTCGGCTCGCCCCTCGGCACGGCGATCGGCAGCGTCACCGGCAACTGGCGCCTCACCATGGTGTTCGTCTCCGCGCTCGGCGTCCTCGCGGCCGCGGCCATCGCGCTGCTGCTGCCCACGATCCCCACGCCCCCGGCGGTCCCGCTGCGCGCCCGCGTGGCGCCCCTGGCCGACCGCCGCATCGGCCTGACGCTCCTCACCACGCTCCTCGTCTACACCGGCCTGTACACCGTCTACTCCTTCATAGGCGAGAGCCTCGACCGGGCCACGGACGGCAGCGGCACCACCCTGGCCGTCCTGCTCCTCGTCTGGGGCCTCGCCGCCACCGTCGGCACCCTCGGCTCGGGCGGCCTGATCGACCGCTTCGGCGGCCGGCGCATCATCAACACCGCGATCGCCGTGGCGGCCGTCGACTTCGCGCTGCTGCCGTGGACCAGCGCGCACCTGCCGTCCACCGTGGTGGCGCTGCTCGTCTGGGGCGTGTGCGGCTGGGGCCTGCTCGCCCCGCAGACCCACCGCCTGATCACGGCGATGCCGTCCGCGGCGCCCCTGCTCACCGGCCTCGCCTCGGCGATGGTCTACGTCGGCGTCTCGGCCGCCCCGCTCGTCGGACAGGCCGGAATGGCCTGGTTCGGCGCCCACTGGCTCGGCGCCGTCGGCGCGGTCTTCATCACCCTCGGCCTCGCCACGGCGGAGGCGTCCCACACCGTCATCCGCCGCGGAGCGGAGCACCGCCCCGCCCAGGCCCGCGAGGAAGCCCTGACCCGCTAGCCGAAGCGGGCGCGCAACGGGACGACGAAGGCCGCCACCGTGCAGGTGGCGGCCTTCAGCAGCATCCGTGGCTCGGATCGTCCCGGATCGTCCGCGGCTTAGATGTCGAAGTAGAGCTGGGAAACGCTCCTGACCTGCATTGATGCTGTTGTGTGGAGTGCTCCGGTGCACTAAAGGTGCACATGGCGGTAGTCAACGCGTAGGGACGTGGAGCAGCCAGCCCCGCGATCTGCAGCGGTACTGTGGCGCCCCAATTGCTGTCAATATCATTGGGAGTGCGGCACGTTGACGATCTCTGAACCGCGAACAGAGCAGGCTCACGCGGCGATGGGTGGCGCCACGGCTGAGCTTCCTCCTCAGCAGGCGGGCCTGACGGGGGCTGGGCTGATCCAGATCATGGGCGCAGTTTTCACTACCCTGGCGCTTGGGTTTTCCGTCATCCTGTACGCCTCAGTCGATGGCTTCTACCGGCAGTTCGAAGGCATGCCTCTCGAGTGGGCTGGCCTAGACGCGTCAACCCTGCTGTGGCGTGTGGCGCCGATGGCGCTCATTGTGAGCTTCATGCTGACTGTGGTCAGCGGTCTCTTTGCCGCCCTCGTGATGTGGCTTGCCCAGGCGCCGACGGACGGAACGCTGGGCGGCTTCCTGCGCTTCGTACGGAAGCACATGTGGGTCCGAACCGCCCTGCTCGCCTTGCCATCCGCCCTATTGATCAGTATTCCGGCATTCGGCGAGGGCCAGTTGGTGTCCGACGGCGCCGGAGCCGCCATGCTGCTGATCTTCTGGTGGCTCCTGTTTGGGCTTGCGGTCGGAGTGGTTCCCCTTGTGGTGCCGCAACGCTTCCACCGTCCTGCCCGTGTAGCTGTCGCCCTGGCGATGGCCCTGAGTATCAGCGGTCTCTGGGTAGTGGGAGTGATGGAGGAACGCGGCGCGCGAATCGTACGTACCGGGCAGGTCGGTTTCGCCGAGCAGGCCATGGGGCTTCGCTTCCAATATGTTCGTGTGACGGTGGCCAAGATGCCGGGGCATCCAACTGAGGAGCCGTTTTTCGCCCTCTACCTCGGTGAATCTGGAGGCATCCACACCGTGTATGACTGCAGCCGAGGTGAGCTAAGGAGACTTCCTGTCCCCTCGGTTCGGTTGGCGGTCGACATGGATGACCGGGCCGCTGCGGCAGTGCAGTGGTCCTGCCAAGCCCGGCGTCACAGTGCTGATTGACGCCGAGGTTCGGCAGTCCTGAGCGGCGCTCGGCGATAGACCTGCTGACGTGTGATGAGGCAAGGCCCCTGCTGTGTCAGGCTGCGGTTCTGTAGCGCTTGCCAACGGCCTTGCGCGCCCTATCCACGGCGCCAGACACCCGGTGTACGTACCGTCGCAGCGTGAACGCCGGGTCCTCATGACCGAGGAGGTCCGCGAGGGTGTAAACGTCAACGCCCTCGTTGATCGCCTCGGAGGCGAAGAGATGCCGTAAGGCATGCATCATCTTGTCGAGGCACTCTTCCCACTTGCAGCCCTTGCCAACGGGCTTGTCGTTGAGGGCCTTCACCACGCCGATCGCCTCCAGGGCGCTCTTCCAGTGGTAGTTGAAGTAGTTCTTGTTCAGCGCCTTCCGCTCGCGCGTGGTGAACACGAGGCGCACAGTGACCGGATCGCCGTCCGTCGTCATCCACGGCAGGGTGATTTCGACCGGCGGGTACGTGCGCATGTGCTCGGAGAGCAGCAAGGCCAACTCGTCGTCGACTGGCACGAACCGGTCCTTGAGGTCGTCCCCCGTGCCGCCCTTCGGCGGGGCGAACACCAGCGTGCCGCGATCGTGCGTGATCTGGCGGCGGACATGGGCGACCTTGTCCTTCTGCAGCCAGTCGACGTCCTCGGGGCTGAAGCCGAAGATCTAGTACCGCACCCGGTGATCGATACCTGACCGACGCCGAGTGGGCCGAGGTCGCCCGCCGCATCGTCGCCGCCACCGGCATCGCCCCCGAGGGCGACGACCAGGCATGCCGGTGGATCGCCGTACGGCACGCGGACGACCACATCCACATCCTCGCCACCACCATCCGCGCTGACGGGCGCCGCCCGCGCACCAACCGCGACGGGCAGCGAGCGCAGCGCGAATGCCGCAAGATCGAGGCCGAGTTCGGCCTGCGTCAGCTCAAGTCCGGTGACCTGACCGCACCCAAGACGCCCACCGGCGCCGAGCGAGCCAAGGCCGAACGCCTCGGCCAGGACAAGGCGACGCGGGAGTGGCTGCGCGAACGCGCGTACGCGGTCGCCGCCGCTGTGCACAGCACCGACGACTACTTCACCGTGCTCCCGTCGCTCGGCATCCAGGTCAAGCAGCGCGTCAGCGCCAAGACCAACAAGGTGGACGGCTACAGCCTGGCCGCCCCCGGCGACACCATCTTCTTCGGCGGCTCCAAGCTCGCCCCCGACCTGTCCTACAGCCGCCTGGCCGAGCGCCTGCCCACCCAGGACGTGATCGACCGACCGCAGCAGGTGGCGGACCCGGCCGACTCGTGGCGCCGTACGGAAGCCGCCGTGCGCACAGCCCGCACCGTCGTCGACTCAGGCGACGACGCCAGCACCCAGGGCCACCTGGACGCCTTCGCCGACACCTTGCACAACCTGGCCCGCGCCCTTCCCGGCCCGCACCAGCTCGAACTGCAAGCAGCAGCAACGGCGTTCAACCGGGTGCGCCGCTCCGCTATCCGGGCCGACCACCAAGCCGCCACCGAACTCCGCCAGGCTGCCAGGGAGCTCGCCCACGCCGCCAACGTTCCGGGTGGCCTCGCCATCGCCCTCCTCTTCACCGCCCTGCACCTGGCCCGTGCCGCCGCCAAGTGGCACGAGCAACGCGGCCACGAACAGCAAGCAGCGGCAGCCGAAGAAGCCTTCCGCCATCTCCAGGCGACCTACCGCCACACCGCCGAGCCCGTCCTAGCGGACCTCGCCCAGCGCGCCCCTCGCCCCCACATCGTGAAGGGCTTCGAGACCGCCGTACGCCAAGCTGCCCCTGACCACGCCGACCGCATCCTGGCGGACGCCGCTTGGCCCGCCCTGGCCACCACCCTTGCCCGCGCGGAAACCGCCGGTCACAACGCCCGGCGCCTCCTCGCCGAGGTTGTCGCCGAGCGCAAACTCGACACGGCCGCGCGTCCCGCCGAGGTCCTCAACTGGCGGATCACTGCTCTACCGAACAGGCGCGCGCAGGCCGTCCGTGCGCAGAGCAGCCGCAATCCGGGCACGTCGCGGGCCGCCGCTGCGGCACCAGCCACATACGAGCCACCGCGATCGCGCCCTCATCGAACCCGGTGAGCCATAGCCACCCACCAGCACCAGACGATCACACGACAACCACGAGGAACCGCCCATGCCCCAGCCCTCCATCCGCCCCGACGTCGTCATCCTCCTCACCGATGCGGACCCCTCCCGCTACGGCACTGTTCACCACAACCACCGTGACGGGACTCCGTTCACTGCCGCCGAAGTGGAGCTGATCTCCACCGCCACGCAGGCAGAGATAGACGCCGCGGCCGCACAGACACTCCTGGAAAGCGACTGGGTGGCCGAACTCCCCTCGCTGCAAAAGGCGCGCGATGCCCTGATCACAAAGTACATAGACCAGGTCCCCGGCCCCCTGTTCTCGATCAGCGACATCTGCGGTGTGATGACCGACGTTGACCAGGCGGAGTTCAAACGGCTGGTCGAGGCCATCAAGGTGCGGGAACTCTTCCGACGCCACCCCGAGCGCGGACGGGACTGACCCGCCGCACGGACACCACTCACATGCTCGTCTGCCGCAGCTAGCGGCGGCAGACGAGCATGCCGCCCAGGCAGTGGATCTCGAATGCCCCATGCCGGGCGATGTGTTCGTCCAGGATGGTGCGGGCCCGCTCGATCGTGGCCTCGAAGGGCACGTCGTGCTGGTCTGCCCACGCTTGGTACGAGGCCATGTGCGCCACCACCGGTCCGGCATCGCGGACCGTGATGGTGCCAGGCAGTTCGATCGTCTCGACGTGGCCGAACTCCTCGCCGAGGAAGGCCGGCGCCTTCTCCAGAGAGAACCGGGCGCTGAGGGAGATCCGCGCGGGACCGCGCCCGGTGCCGAGGACATCACCGGCCGCGCGCATCCACAACTCGTCCAGCTCGGCCTTGTCGCGGTCGCTGTTCGTAGACGCGATCAGCAGGCCGTCGGCGGTCACGACGCGGGCAAGCTCGCGCACCGCCCGGGCAATGTCCGAAGCGTGGTAGAGCATGTGCAGCGCCAGGGCGGCGTCCACGCTCGCCGTGGCCAGCGGGAGCCTCGCCACGTCCGCCACCGCGACCGCGCCGGGCACGTCGGGGAGAATGCCGGGCGCGATATCCAAGCCCAGAAGTTCGACATCAGGTCGGTCCTGACGCAGGCGCTTGATGAACTTGCCGTTCCCGCAGCCCACGTCGACGACCCGCCCGTGGACGGCGCTCAGCTGTTCGGTGACGATGCCGGGCAGGTCATGGCGAGGCATCTGCCACTGATAGAGGGACTGCCGGGCAGCCAGATCCCGGTCACCGTTGTAGGCGCTCCCGGCAAGGCGGTAGCGGTCGGTGACAGCGGCGTCGTGGGCGGCGGAGAGTTCGGTCACGTCGGCAGCTCCGGAGGACGGGCGGCAGGAGGGGCCGCGAGCACGGCCGTGTGCTGGATGCGCTCGTGCAGATGGGTCACTTGCGCAGCTCCACCGTACTGCCGCCCACCCAGCTCCCGGCCGAGATCAACCAACCGCCGCACGATGCTCGCCGACACCCGCTCCACAGGCGCCTCGAGAACGAAGCCGACCATCGCCTCGGTGCCATCGAGGTCGTCCAAAAGCATGTGGCCACGGGCGAGATCGAGGTGGGCGGCGAAGAGGTCACCGACCGACTGGTCGTCGGCCTCGGCGCTGCGGTAGAGCCGGATCGCCGTGTCCGCGCTGGCGATGGCCTGCTGCACATGGCCACGACCGCCGATGGCCAGATGCGTCGTCCCGGCATACGCGAACTGCTTGGCGGCGGGGAAGGCGAAGACTCCTGGAGCGTCGTCGTGCCCGAGCATCTCGTCGCGTGAGGACTCCGCGTCCGCCAGGGCGATTGTGGCGCCCGCCTTGTCGCCCGCTATCGCCAGCGAACGCGCCTCCAGGCTCGCAAGGCGGGCGCCAATGCTTCCCCCCGCTCGGTGCTGACGCCCCGCCTGGGCAAGCCGGGCCGCCTGCTCATAGCGCCCGGTCCAGTAGGCGATCAGCGATTCCACCGCCCGCACCCAGGCCAGCATCCCCTCATGCCCGGCCGCCTCGGCGCACGCGCGGGCGGTGCGGGCATGGGTGGCCGCCGAGTCGTAGTGCCCCAGATCCAGGCAGACGTGGGCGCATAGTCCGCACAGTCGTGCGGCAGAGACGTACAAGTCGCTGGTCTGCCGAGGCCGTTGGCGCCCGCGCAGCAGGCCGAAGGCGCCGTCCCGTAGCTGTCTGATTTCAACGTAGAGCTCCAGCAGAGGGTGGCTGACGTACGAGCGCGCGAGTCGCGCCACGTCGGCCTCCAGCTGCTCGACGACCACCTCGTCGGCGTTGCGCTGCGTGATGAACCTGGCGAACTCGGCCGACGACGAGGCGTCCGCCGATACGGCGCCGGCCACGGACCGCTCTGCGGGGCTCGGAACCGCCAGACCATCTGGGTTCTCCGCACCGTCCCCATCGCCACGACGCCGCTTGGTGAGCGCGACAGCGCGGTCAAGGACATCGACGTCGACCGTGAAGACCTGAGCCAAGTGGCTTCGGGTGTACGGGACCGGGATGCGCGCCTCACGCTCGTAGCGCCCGATCTCCTTGCCGGTCATTGCGGCACGGCCCTCTCGGGCGTTGTACTCGTCGGCGACCTTCTGCTGCGACCACCCACGCCCCTTGCGCAGTCCGAGGAGCAAGGCACCGATACCCGTGTCGCCCATCCCGTCTCCCCGGAGCATGTGGATCCTGGCCCCCATAGTGGCCCCCTGCTTGGCCCCCACGCTGGCTCCCGACCCAAACGAGCGACGGCGGTTGGCTGTTGGGCATGCTCAACAGACCACGCGATGAGCCGAATACCGACGAGCCGGATCACGCCGCAGGCGCCACGGTGCAGCGCGTGATGCTCTTTGCCCGGCGCAAGCTCTCCGCACGCGCAGCTCGCGAGTTCATCGCCGAGACCCTTACCCAGTGGGGCTGCGGCGACTGCCTCGACGACGTCCGTCTCTGCACGTCGGAACTCGTCACGAACGCGCTGCTGCACGGGACGTCGACCGACGATGTGATCCTCGTACGCGTCGAAATCCACGACGCCCAGCTACTCGTCGAAGTCCACGACGGCGGCGACGGCACACCCAGGCAACACCAAGTGCGGGACATTAGCGACAACGGACGCGGCCTGTTTCTGGTCGCCGCCATCGCCGACGACTGGGGCGTCGCAGCTCGTGAAGGACCCGGCAAACGCGTCTGGGCATCTTTCAAGGTCCCGGCGGTGACCTCATGCTGATCCCCATCCGCACCATCGAGCCGCGCACCCCGTGCCCTGGGCTGATCGCCTCCCTGGCGACCGCCACCTGGCTCGACAGCCGCCCCGCAGCCTGTACGAGACGTCCGCGATCATCGAGCAGCGCATGCGCGCCGTCGCGACCTCACTCCGCCTCGGCCCCGCACAGCACCACCACCCGACATCGGACCGCGCCTGCGCCCGCTCAGCCCGACCAACTCCGCCCTGCGCTTCAACGGAACCCCACACCGCAAGCGCATACCCGCAGGCAGACCCTGAGCCCTGCTTCTTCGCCAGCGCGCCCCGGCCGCCCTCGTGCTGGGCCTCGACGCCTTCTCGCGTGCCGCCGCACCCGCTGAGATCGACGCCTAGATCGACCGTGCCACGCTTCAGCGACGGCTCCTCTTCGGCCACACCCGGAACGAATGCTCCCCGACGCAAGGGAATCCGCCGTGACAGTGCACCCCGTCTCGCCGAACACCGTGCTCGCCAACGCCCTCCACCACGCCGAGGACGTCCTCACTCCACGCATTCTGGCCGGACCGCCGGAGCGGATCGTGCTGGTCGTCGGCACCCAGATCAACGGTGCCCCGCACCTCGGCACCTCCCTGGTCCAGTCCCTTGCCTTCGCCATGGCCGCCCGCCTCCGAAGCCGCTTCGGCCTGCCGACGGAAGTCCTCTTCAGCGCCCTCGACAACGCCCCCTGCGAGCTGACCACCGACCCGGCGACCGGCCACCGCTACCAGCGCGCCTACGCCCAGGCCCTCGGCGCCCGAGCCCTCACCGACCTCGTCGCCGCCCTGTACGACCCCCTGTTCACCGCGCTGTCCCGGCGCCTGGGCATCCCGTACCGCGTCGAGACGTACACACAGCAGCAGGCGGGCGAGCACTTCCGCCGCACCTGGTTACGGATCCTGCCGCGCATCGACGCCGCCCGCTGGTGGCTCGCCCCCTCGACGGGCACCCCACACATTCGCGTTCCGTGCCCGCATCTCGGATGCGGCTGGGCGGAGAAGTACGCCGAGCGCACGCAAGTGCACGCCAGCAGCCAAGAGGCCGCCTCGGTGACCGCTGTGTGCCTGCACCACGGCCCCTACGAGACGACCATCAAGCCGACCGCAGGCGCGTATCTGGACCTGGCCACCCTGTACCGCAACCTCGTCAAAGAACTCGCCCTGTCCAGCCCACGCGACACGCTCCACGTCATGGTCAAGGGCGGCGACTGGGTCTTCGGCTCCCACCTCGTTGACGGAGCCCTCCAGGCAGCCGGCCTCACACGAGCCCAGCTCCCAGCCCGACTCTTCTGCCCCCAGATCGTCACCGACACCGGCGCGAAGCTGTCCAAGTCCCTGATACGCGAGGGCCACGCGCCCTTGCCCGACGGCGCTGCTGACTGGATGCTCGACACCCGGCAGTGGCCCGGCTCGTTGCCCGAGTACGCCAAGCAACTGCTCGACCTGACCGAGACCCTGCTGTCCGACCCCCGCCACTTCTTCCGCTCGTACTCAGCTGCCGAGATCGGCCGCATGATGACGACACCAGCGCCCAGGAGCGTCCCCGCCCCATGACCGACACCACCGCCCGCGTCCGCGAACTCAACCTCTACCGCCAGTACTTCGACCTCGTGGCCGCGGGCACCAAGACCATCGAGGTGCGGGTGAAGTACCCGCACCTAGAGGACCTCACCGCAGGCGACACCATCCGCTTCCGTATCAAGGGCACCAACGAGACCTGTGAGGTCCGTGTCCTGCGCGTCACCGCGTATACGACGTTTGAGGCCCTCCTCGACGGCGAAGGCCCGGCCAACGTGAACCCGAGCGCGAGCCGCGACGAGCAGCTGGCCAACATCCGCTCCATCTATGGACCCGAGAAGGAAGCCCTGGGCGCCCTCGCCATCGAGATCGGACTCCTCGTGCCGTAACCAGTGGTGTTCGCTGCACCACCACTTCGCCAGTCAAACGGTACGAATGCGGAGTCTCGTGACCGCACCGTCTTGTGTCTCCTCAAAAGAGTCAGCGACCACTTCTACCTCGCTCGTAGGGTGAGATCTCAAACGACACGTGAGCTCCCTCGACGAGGAACCCAAGTGACCATAGGTAGCAATCAAGGCCAGAGACGAACTACTGCCCAGGCCGGCGGGAGCCGCAACGGCTCGGGGCAACCACGGTGGGCATGGTGGGTCGTCGGCATTGTCATCCCGGTCATCGGGATTCTCGTCACTCTGCTCGCCAGTGGCTCTGGTGATTCGCCCACCGAGTCTCGTGGAGACACGCCATCGACGCGCAGGGACTCCGCTTCAGGAAGTCAGCAAGTGCCGAGCCCAAAGCAGTTGTCGAAGATCATGTTTGGGCCGGAAGGGTTTGCAGTTGAGGTGAGCGCCTACGGATCGAACCTAGAGCTGGACTCTGCCAAGCCCATGGCGCTGTCTTCGGGCAAGGGGGCGGACCTGTCTGTGACGTCGGCCGCTGACGGCAGAGTCGCCAGCACGCGCTTCTTTGCACCACCCGCAGAGCACAGACTGGCGCCACTCCCGCAGGGATCACCCGAACCCAGTGCGGCGGAGTGCGGCCAAGCCGTGGAGCGGAACTCAACGTACGAGATCGACCGCTTGGATGCAGGACGGCAGTTCTGCATGTACACGGACGAAGGGCGTACGGCCTACGTCCGCGTGGTCTCAGCTCCAGCGGCTGGCCATGTCATCAAGATCGAGGTGACCGTCTGGGAGCTGGTTTCCTAAGCCTCGTCCGTTGCCCGCGCCCTACCGTCCGCTCGACCGCGAATGGTGGCCATGATCTGTGACCCCTTTAGCGGCTCACGCCGCCTGCTCGGGGTCACGCCACATGCGATAGATCCGCGCTGTGTCAGTGCCGTCGCTCAGCCGCTCTAGAGAAGGCTCGCAGTGGACCCCCACTCCCTCAAGGGCGAGTCGCAGCCTCATCAGTCGCCGAGTGCTGAGCCGAAGTCGCTGCGCCCCCTTCCACTCGGCAAAGGCCGCTTCGCCGTCCGGGGGTGGGCTCGTCCGCCAGGAATCAAAGACGAGACGGGCCGCAGCGTCCCTCCAGATGCCTGTCAGTTCACGGCGCGTGGCAGTGAACTCGGCGGCCTCGGCGATGCGTTCATGTACCAGGTTCACGGCGAGGCGCAGGTGATCGTTTTCGGACACGGTTATCCCCTTGGTCTGTTTTGAGTAGGGATTGCTTGGGGTGGCAACTAATTCAACGGCGCGCCGAATGGGGGCGTCAAGCGCTTCGCGTGAAAAGACGCCAAGTCTGACGTTTATGCAGGTCAGGGTGTGTCCGATTTAAAGTTGCGACGTTTTAGATTGACTTCCTCGTCGTCATTTTGTGCTGCGACCGTCAACATTTTGGATCGGCCGCCAATTTGACGGCGGGGCCATGAATTTTGATGGCGTGGCCGCCAAAAGGAGTGCAGCAGTGTGCAGCGGGAGAATCACGAGTCTGCTCGACACTGAGACCGAGATCATCGCCGCCTACCCGCAGGACCAGACCACCGGCAACCGAGGCAACACCGTGTGGTGCCCCTCTGCGGTGCCCGCCGTCGTCCGGTGCCGCGTTCAGCCGGAAACCATCAACGAGCCCGCCGTAGCCGGACCGGCCACCACCTATCGGGTGATCGCAGGGGATGCGCCCTCAGCTGCCCTAGTAGGCCGCAGTAGAGGTCCCACTGGCCGCCGAGCCAGCCAGAGCGGTCCGCACACAGTCCGCAAGGCACCTGATCAAGACCGTCGCGACCCGTCGTCAGCAATAGAGAAAGGGCCAGGTCAACGCCCCACAGTAATGATCGCTGCAGGTCGCGGACCCGGCCGATTATTTGGAGACGAAGAAGTCTTCTGAGCCGACGCTGAGCGTCACGCATGCGAGGGTCGTCACCTCCTCGGAGGTGA
>NZ_JBHYJH010000100.1:0-28259 GCF_042740445.1 Streptomyces sp. NPDC059003
CCGCGGCCTCCACCTTGACAGGGTGGCGAGCACTCCAAACTGCTCCACAGGACCAAGCGTTCGTGCGAGAACCAGTCTCGCACAGGGTATTGCGTGCCCCCAACGGGATTCGAACCCGTGCTACCGCCTTGAAAGGGCGGCGTCCTGGGCCACTAGACGATGAGGGCTAAGAGGCCCGCCGTGGGCGCTTCGCAGCGCGTCGGGGACGTGAGAAGCATATGGGATGGGGGGAGGTATCGCCAAAACGGTTTACGGGGGCGGGGCCGGCGGGGGTGTGGAGGGCTCGGCCCCGGGCTGGTTCTCCTTGGGCAGATGGCGGCTGACCTCGGCCGTCGTGAGCCCGAGCCCGCCGAGTTTGATCTCGTCCCAGGCCTGCAGCCGCTTGGTGGCGCGGTCGAGGTAGAGCACGGAGGTCTCGACCGGATCGGGGTGCTCCCCTTCGACGGCGCGCAGCCCGCTGCCGCCGGTGGAGCCCTCGATGCGCAGCCGGGTGCCCTTGTCCATGACCTCCATCTCCTGGTGGTGGAGATGGCCCGCGAGGACGAGCGGCACGGCGCCGTCGGTCTTGCGCGCGGCCACCGGGTTGTGGGCGACGGCGATGTCGACGGGCCTGCCGGTGGCGGCCCGGGCGCGCAGGGCGGAGGCCAGGGTGATCCCGGCCACCTCCTCGGAGGGGTTGCCCTCCGGCTTGACGGAGCGGTCGGGCGTGAACTGGGGGTCGCCGATCCCGGCGAAGCGCAGGCCGCCCACCTCGACGGTCCTGCCGTCGTCCAGGACGTGGGTGTTCTTGAGTTTCTGCAGGTAGCGCTGGGTGGTGCGGGAGTCGTGGTTGCCGCGCACCCAGACATAGGGCGCGCCGAGGTCCTCGATGGGGTCGAGGAAGGCGTTCTCGGCGGCGGTGCCGTGGTCCATGGTGTCGCCGGAGTCGACGATGACGTCGATCTCGTACTGCTCCACGAGGGAGCTGATGATCTTCCAGCTCGCCGGGTTGAGGTGGATGTCGGAGACGTGCAGGAGGCGGATCGTGGAGGGGTCCGGCTCGTAGGCGGGGAGCGTCGACGTGACGTCGTACAGCTTGGTGACGTTGGTGACGAGGCGCGCGAGTTCCCGCTGGTAGACGTCGAATTCGCTGACGATGTTGCGGGCGTTGCCGACGACGGACGGCGCGCTGCTGAGCAGGCCGGAGAACTTGGGCTCCAGGACCGACTTCGGGTTCCACGTGGCGTACGCGACCGTGCCGGACGCCGCGAGCAGGGCGAGGGCGAGGCCGCCCGCGGCGAGGGCGCGGCGGGGGCGGCGGTAGACGGCGAGGCCGAGTGCGGTGGCGCCGCAGGCGACGGCGGCGCAGGACCGTACCGCCAGATTGAACGTGCCGTTCACGACGTCGTCCGCGACCTCCTCCTGGAGGCCCGAGATCCGCTCGGGGTGGTTGACCAGGGCCTCCGAGCGCACCGGGTCCAGACGGTCCACGTCGACGTCCAGGCGGATCGGCGCGGTGTGCGAGCGCAGCTCCAGGGCGCCGAGCGGCGAGACGTCGATCTTCGTGCCGCCGGTGAGGGACGGGCGCAGCTGCATCCGTGTCTCCATGGGGCCCACGGTCGTCCGCACGCTCCCGACGATCAGCAGGCCGAGCCAGGCCCCGAGCACGACGACCGTCACCAGGCCGAGGGCGCGGGCGTACGGGTGCGAAGGGCCGGTGGTGAGGTCGGGCAGGGGCCGCTCGTGACGGGCTCGGCAGGTCCGGGAGGCCCGGTGGGCCCGGTAGCGCTGGAGGAGAGCGCCGGGAGCCCCGCACAGGCTGCGCAGGTGCCGCAGAACGACCGTGACGTCGCGCCCCATTGGGCCCGTATGCCCATACGGAGAGGTGGCTATGCCTGCCGGTGATCCGCAGTCGACAATGGGCCTGTGCTGGAGATGACGCGCGAGGAGTTCGAGGAACTGGTGGCCGAGGCGCTCGACCGGATTCCTCCCGAGCTGACGCGGCTCATGGACAACGTGGCGGTGTTCGTCGAGGACGAGCCGCCGAGCGACGACCCCGAGCTGCTCGGGCTCTACGAAGGCACGCCGCTGACCGACCGCGGCGAGTGGTACGCCGGTGTGCTCCCCGACCGCATCACCATCTACCGCGGGCCGACGCTGCGGATGTGCGCGTCGCGCGAGGACGTCGTCGCGGAGACGGAGATCACCGTCGTGCACGAGGTGGCCCACCACTTCGGGATCGACGACGAGCGGCTGCACGCCCTGGGGTACGGCTGATCCCGGCACCCCGGAGCCCCGGGTCACGGCTCGGGTCACGGCTCGGGCGCGGGTGTGCCCGGTCCGTGTCCTCTTGTGGTGCGGGGGAGTTGGGCAGGGCGTCCCTTCCCCCCAGCGCCTCGGAGGTGCTCGGCCGTGCGCCATTTGTACGTTTCCGTCCGGTGGGCCGCGACCGTTGTGGCCGTCGCGGCGACCGCGGGCTGCATGAGCATCGGCGACGACGGGAGCGGGGGCCCCGCGCCCGCCAAGTCCGCCGGCGGACGCAGCGGGGCCGCCGCGCCCGACGGGGGGACCGTGACGCCGGGCGGCGACACCGGGGGCCGCCGGGACGCCGACGGCAAGGGCAAGGGCAAGAAGGACGGCAAGGGCAAGAAGGGCGACGGCAAGGACGGCGGCAAGGGCGACGCGGCCGACGGGCCCGGCGAGGACGACGCGTCGCCGGGCGCCAAGCCCCCGCGGGCGTCCGACGCCGCCGCGACCGCGGCCCCCACCAAGAACGGGCGCCCCACCCCGACCCGTACGAAGCCGGGGCCCCGGCCCACGCGGACCACGCCCCAGCCGGATCCGACCCCCGAGCCCCCCTCGCCGACCCCGGAGCCGCCCTCGCCAGAGCCGTCGTCGTCCGCGCACGGGGAGGCCGCGGGGCCCGCGGGGCAGGGGGAGCCGTCGCCGGAGGCGGGGCCGGCGTAGGGCGGGGGCGCGAGGTCGGGGGTTGCGAGGTCGGGGGCTGGAGGGCTGGAGGGCTGGGGTCGCTCGGGGTGGCGGCGAGGCCCGGTCGGGGCCGAGGTCAGGCTCGGTCGAGGCCGAGGTCAGGCCCGGTCGGGGTGGCGGCGAGCCCGGTCAAGGCCGAGGCCAGGTCGGGTCAGGGCGGAACCCAGGCGAGGTCAGGGCGCAGGTCAGATCCGGTCAGGGCGGAACCCAGGTCCGGTCAGGACGGAAGCGAGGCCTGGTCGGGGAGGGGCGAGGCCCGGACGGGGGCGGGACGGCGGTGCGGGCTCGCGAGGGTGATCGGCAGTCGGTGCGGGCGGGGATTACAGCCCGGTTATGGTGGGCGTTTGCCAATCGGGGTGGGGGGTGCGTATGGTGGTAGATCGTTTGATCCCATTTGCCCGGCCCTCTTGGTGGAAAAGCCACAGAAGAGCGCCGCGTGGCGCGTACTCTCCCTTGCCGTGGCTGACCGCATAGAGGCGGTCCATTGCGAAATCACGGAGTTGACGGGCGCGTGCCGAGACTCCGGAAGGTTTCGCATTTCGCATGTCCATTTCCAGTTCTGACCACGCCGTCCTGCCCGAGAACGAGACCGTCGAGAACGACGCCGTAGCGGCCGTCGTCGAGTCGGCCGAGGCCGTCGTCGAGACGGTCGAGATCGTCGAGGCCGCGGACGTCACCGAGGTCACCCCCGACGCCGACGCCGACGCCATCGAGACGGACACCGTCGAGGCCGACGCCGACGCCGAGCCCGAGATCACCTTCGGCGACCTCGGTCTGCCCGACGGCGTCGTCCGCAAGCTCGCGCGCAACGGCGTGCACACTCCCTTCCCGATCCAGGCCGCGACCATCCCGGACGCCCTGGCCGGCAAGGACATCCTCGGCCGCGGCCGCACCGGCTCCGGCAAGACCCTCTCCTTCGGTCTGCCGACCCTGGCGCGCCTCGCCGACGGGCACACCGAGAAGAAGAAGCCCCGCGCGGTCATCCTGACCCCGACCCGCGAGCTGGCGATGCAGGTCGCCGACGCCCTCCAGCCCTACGGCGACGTCCTCGGCCTGAAGATGAAGGTCGTCTGCGGCGGTACGTCCATGGGCAACCAGATCTACGCCCTGGAGCGCGGCGTCGACATCCTCGTCGCCACCCCGGGCCGCCTGCGCGACATCATCAACCGCGGCGCCTGCTCCCTGGAGAACGTCGAGGTCGCCGTCCTCGACGAGGCCGACCAGATGTCCGACCTGGGCTTCCTGCCCGAGGTCACCGAGCTGCTCGACCAGGTCCCGGCCGGCGGCCAGCGCATGCTGTTCTCCGCCACGATGGAGAACGAGATCTCCACGCTGGTCAAGCGCTACCTGGACAACCCGGTGACGCACGAGGTCGACGCCGCCCAGGGCGCCGTCACGACCATGACGCACCACATCCTGATCGTGAAGCCCCGCGACAAGGCGCCGGTCACCGCCGCGATCGCCGCGCGCAAGGGCCGCACCATCATCTTCGTCCGCACCCAGCTGGGCGCCGACCGCATCGCCGAGCAGCTGCGCGACGCCGGTGTGAAGGCCGACGCGCTGCACGGCGGCATGACGCAGGGCGCGCGCACCCGCACCCTCGCGGACTTCAAGGACGGCTACGTCAATGCGCTCGTCGCCACCGACGTCGCCGCCCGCGGCATCCACGTCGACGGCATCGACCTGGTCCTGAACGTGGACCCGGCCGGCGACCACAAGGACTACCTGCACCGCTCCGGCCGTACCGCTCGCGCGGGCCGCTCCGGCACGGTCGTGTCCCTCTCCCTGCCGCACCAGCGCCGCCAGATCTTCCGCCTCATGGAGGACGCGGGCGTCGACGCCTCGCGCCACATCATCAACAGCGGCGGCGCCTTCGACCCGGAGGTCGCCGAGATCACCGGCGCCCGCTCCATGACCGAGGTCCAGGCCGAGTCCGCGGGCAACGCGGCCACCCAGGCCGAGCGTGAGGTCCGCGACCTCACCAAGGAGCTGGAGCGCGCCCAGCGCCGCGCCGCCGAGCTGCGCGACGAGGCCGACCGCCTGACCGCCCGCGCCGCCCGCGAGCGCGGTGAGGACCCGGCGGCCGCCGTCGCCGAGTCCGCCACCGCGGCCGAGGCCGTCGCCGAGGCGGCCCCGGCGGACGCCGAGCCGGTCGCCGTGCCGGAGCAGGCGGACAAGCCGGTGGCCGAGCGCGCCGAGCGCCCGGTCCGCGAGGAGCGTCCGTCGTACGAGCAGCGCCGCCCGGCCCGCGACGAGCGCGGCAACTACGAGCGGGAGCGCCGCTCCTTCGACCGTGACCGTCGTGACGACCGTGGTGGCCGTTCCTTCGACCGCGACCGTCGTGACGACCGTGGCGGCTTCCGCCGTGACGACCGTCGCGACGACCGTGGTGGCCGTTCCTTCGACCGCGACCGCCGTGACGACCGTGGTGGCCGTTCCTTCGAGCGCCGTGACGACCGCGGTGACCGTGGTGGCTTCCAGCGCCGCGACGACCGCGGTGACCGCGGTGACCGCGGTGGGTTCCAGCGCCGTGACGACCGTGGCGGCTTCCGCCGTGACGACCGTCGGGACGAGCGGGGCGGCTTCCGCCGCGACGACCGCCCGTCGTCCGGCCACCGTGGCAGCGACCGCCCGTACAACCGCGACCGCCGCGACGACCGCCCCTCCGGCGGCTACCGCTCCGGCGGCCACGACCGCCCGTCGTACAACCGCCGTGACGACCACCGCAGCGGTGGCGGCTCCTTCGGCCGCCGCGACGACAAGCCGCGCTGGAAGCGCAACGGCTGACGTCCTGACGTGCTGACGGTCCGACGCATGACGTCTGACATCTGACGGTCCAGGAAAGCGGGTCCATCCTTCGATGGGCCCGCTTTCGCCGTGTTCAGGACATACTTCCGCTGCTGCTAGCATCCGAGCCGATTGATCATCATCAGGGGGGATCTCTTGGCTCGCCACGCCTCGTCGCGCGGCCGCGTCGCCATGGCCGCGACGCTCGCACTGACCGCAGGACCGCTCGCCCTCGCCGTGCCGTCGGCGGTGGCCGCACCGGCCGTCGCCGCGACCGGGCCGACCGACACCGTCATCGACGCAGGGGCCCGGATCGCGCCGCGCGACGAGACGCTGTACGGCGCCGGACGCACCGGGTACCTCCATCGCGAGGAGACGGACAACGGTGCCAGCGAGGTCGTCTGGACGGACTACGCGACGGGCCGCTCCCGCTCGGCGGCGTACTCCGGCGGTGGTGTGAACGGCTCCCTCACGGCCCGCTACGACCTGCAGGCCGAGACGGTGCACCTCACGGACCTGGACTCCGGCGAGTCCGTGCGGATCGCCGCGCCGTCCGGGCAGACGGTGTGGCGGGCCGGCGGCTTCACCGACCGCACCGCCGTGTCGTTCGCGTACGACCGTGCCGGCGGCACCGTCTCGTCACTGCACCTGCTGCGCGCCGAGGCCGACGGCACGGTGTCGGACCGGACCGTGACGGGCTTGCCCGACGGCGTGACCGGAGTGAACCGGATACGGGTGCAGGACCGCGACGGTGCCGTGCTCGTGGTGAACGGCCCCGAGGGCGACAGGGCCTTCCTGCTCGACTACCGCACGGGCCGACTGCAGCCGCTCTTCCCCGGCCTGACCGGCCACGACCAGCCGACGAAGTACGCACTCTCCGCCGACCGGGTCCTCGGCTACCGGCCCGACGGCGCTGTCGCCCACACCGTCGAGCGCGACGCGCCGGACGCCACGCCGAAGCGGACCACCATCCCCGGGCCGGTCGACTCCACCGGCACGCGCCGGGCGACGATGGCCCTCGCCGGTGACCACATCCTGGTCGTGCACGAGGAGACGCTGCCGAAGCGGTACGTGGGCCAGCCGCTGTACGCGGTCCGCATCGGCGGGAGCAGCACGACCCTGCTGGACCACGCGCGGACGACCCTGGCACCCGCCGCCGACGGCTCGGTGCTCGTCGTCGGCGGCACGGGCGCCACGGACTGGGCCGTCCGCAGGGTCTTGGCCAACGGGGCGGGCGAGGCGCGGACCACCGTCGTCCGCGAGGTCGAGCCGGTCCGTGCCCCGATCAACGGTCTTGCGCTCGGCGGCGGCAGGCTGACGGTGGCGCTCCCCGGTGGCGGCGGGGTGCGCACGCTCCGCGGCTTCGACCTCTCCGTCACGGGCGCCCCGAAGGTCGTCGCGGGCCCCGAGCACGTCTTCACGCTGTTCGACGGGATGTACACGCCGTGCGCGGAGGGTTCCGGGTGCGTCCGGCTGCACCCGCTCGGCAACGGCCGGGTCGCCTACGCCGCCGGTAAGACCGTGCACGAGCCCACCTCCCCGAACTCGTACCGGATGATCGCCCCCGGGGCGGGCCGCGTCGACCTCGCCGACGCCTCCGGCCGCTACACCCTGATCAACGAGCGGGGCACGAACCGGTACTACGTCGGGGACTCCGAGAACGCGGGCAGGGAGCCCATCGCCCACACCTTCACCGCCCGCTCGGCCGCCGTGTGGGGCACCAAGGTGTGGCGCCCCGGCAAGACCACCGGCACGGTCGTCTCGTACGACCTGAAGTCGCGGAAGACGAGCGCCGCCGTCTCCCTCGGCTCCCGCTGTGCGCCCAACGACCTTCAGGTGGCGGGGCGTTGGCTCTACTGGGCGTGCGCGGGCAAGGCCGGGGTGCGGGACCTGACGGCGAAGAAGAACATCACGGTGCCCAAGGGCGGCGCGGCCCTGCTCGGCGACGGCTACCTGGTCCGCCGCAACGGAACCCGCCTTGAGCTCACCGACTTCCGCAAGGGCGTGGCCCCGCGGAGCCTCGCCACGGTCCCCAAGAACGCGCGGCCCGGCGTGGACTGGACGGTCGACAAGTTCGGCGGCCACGTCGCCTACGTCGACGCCGACCAGCGCGTGCGGATCGTCCCGGTCGCGGTGGACCGCTCGCCCGTCACGTCGATCGAGTCCCGGACCGACCGCGAGGTGTCCGCCGCGGGCAAGGGCGGCACGTGGCAGGGCCACTGGCAGCTGTCCCGTCCGGCCACCGCGTGGAAGGTGACCTTCAAGGACGCCTCCGGCCGGACGTCCGGCAGCGTACGGGGCACCGCCCACGACGCCGCGTCGGTCACCGCCCGCTGGCACGCCCGCACCCCGGACGGCGCCAAGCCCCGCAGCGGCCGCCACACTTGGACCCTCACCGTGAAGGGCGCGGGCGACTCGGCCTACCGCACGGTGAAGACGGGCACGCTCGACCTCACCGGAGGCCGCTGACCCCCGCCCCGGCCGCCCGCCCCGACCCTCTGCCACGCCCCTTTGCCGATACCCGATCGGACTGCGGGGCCCCTCCCGCTATGCTCATGGGTGCGCCGACAGCGTGTCGGCGGGGACCGTTAGCTCAATTGGCAGAGCAGTGGACTTTTAATCCATTGGTTCAGGGTTCGAGCCCCTGACGGTCCACAAGGAAGACAGCCCCTGACCTGCGGCGGAAGCCGGAAGTCAGGGGCTGGTCTGTTCTTAGTGATCATTTGCTGGCCCCCTGCTGGCCCGAGAGGAACCAGCGAGGCGCGGGTCGTACGCCGGTGCAGTCCTGTTGTTGGGGTGAGCCCTGCCACGTTCGCGTGAGGTGTCCGGGAACAGGGCGTCCGGTGGTTTCCGCGGGCCTAGGGTTGGCGCCGGTTCGGCGGGGGCGCCTGCCTCCGGTCCCGTACGGCTCGCCCCGGAGGGTGCATGGGTTACCTGCGACTGCTGCGGCAGCGCTCCGTCCTGGTGCTGTGGCTCGCGCAGAGTCTGTCTGTCCTCGGGGATCGGCTGTACGCGCTTGCGGTCATGTGGGTCGTGTACGCCTCGACCGGTTCGGCGTCGCTCATGGGGCTGGTCGCGGTCGTCGAGTCGCTGCCCTACATCGTGCTGGGGACGGCGGGGCGTCACGTCGTGGCGCGGTTCTCGACGTTCGGGCGGCTGGCACGAGTCGACGCTGCGCGGGCGTTGGTCGCGGTCTCGCTGCCGTTCCTGTGGTCGCCGGACCCGTGGGGTGTGGCGCTGCTGCTCGTCGGTGTGCTGCTGCTCGGGAGCCTCGGGGCGCTGTTCGATCCGAACCTCGGCGCTCTGGTGCCCGACCTTGTCGCCCCTGAGCGGGTGCAGCAAGTCACGGGCCTGTTCGACCTAACGGGGCGTATCGCTCGGATCGCAGGTCCGGCGAGTATTGGCCTGCTCTTGCTCGCTGTCTCCGAGGCGCAGCTCTTCGCGCTGAACGGCGTGACGTTCGCGGTGTCGGCGGTGGCTCTCGGGTGGCTGGCCCGCCGGTACGCCGTGGCGGCCGGCGGGGGAGCGGTTGAGCGTCCGGGCAAGGCGCGGTCGGCGGTTCGCGCGTTGCCGGTGCTGCGGGCGCACCCTCGCGTCGGCCTGGCGGTTGGGCTGCACGGCGTCGCCCTGTTCTGCTCGGCCGTGACGGCGGTCGGCATGCCCGCACTGCTCGCCACCCGGTACGGCGCCGGGGCGGCCATCTACGGCCTCGTGACGGCGGCTGTGGGGGTCGGGGCGCTGCTGGGTAACCCGCTCGCCAGTAGTCGCCGTTCGGGCGGCTGGCTGGCCGTGTACTGCGGGGCCTGGGCGTTGCAAGGGGCTGCGACCGCGTGCATGGGGCTGGTGCTGAACCTGCCCGTCCTGCTGCTGCTCGCCCTGGTGAGTGGTCTGGTCACCCCGGCGACTAGCGTCACGCTGCGGGCGCACCTCGGCGCGTTCGCGCCCGCTGAGCGCCTGCGGCTGATGTCCGTGGATCAGACAGTCATCCGTACCGGCGGCACGGCAGGAATGCTGCTGCTGCCGTTCCTGGTCGACGTTTCGCCGCGCGGTGCGTTCGTAGCGGGCGGGGGCATTGTGGCCGCTTCAGCCCTGGCCGCGCTCTTCGCTTCCTCGCGGCTGCTCCGCCCCGATGCCGCCCTGCCCGTATCGGCGACGGGGCGAGGGCGGGCGATGGCGGCGGAGTAGCGGCGGTGCCTTGGCCGTGTGATGGCGCCCGATGGACGCCTATGCGCACTTGCCTTCTGCTACGGCTTCGGTCGATCCTTCTCGATCGCGCCGCGCACTCACTCCGACGCGCGCCTATCGCATCTGCCCCACAACCTGCTGTTCTCATTCCAGCCAGGGGGTGCAGTAGGTAATTTGGGCAGCAGGCAGCCTCGCGAGGCTGCCGCCCGCCGTGCGTCGGCCTCGCGAGGCGAGGGCGCGTGTCGCTCCCCTCCATGGGCGCCCTCACAGAGGCGCCCACTGGGTGCGGACTGCGGGAGATGTGCCCGCATCCCGGTGGGCGCCGGGCCGGAGCCGCTCTGTCGGCGGTGCGGCTCCGGCCCTGTCTGGTGGAGCAGTGCGGTTCAGGCGGCCGGAATGTCGTCGAGGACTTCGAAGTCGAAGCCAAGCCGTGGATGACGCAGCACCCACAGAGTGATGGGGCGGGTGCAGATCAATCGCATTCGCCCATGCCGACTGTCGGCACGACGGCGCACCACGGCCAGGGCCGCGAGCCCGGTCCCGTCGATGAACTGCACCGAGCGAAGGTCGACGAGGAGATCCGGTGACTCCCCGTTCAGCGACAGCATCAAGGCGCCGGTGAGCTCGGGAGCGGTCAGGACATCGATCTCGCCGTGCAGAGTGACCAGAGTGGCCGCTCCACACCGTTGCGAAGTCAGCAGGGAAACGTTCGGGGCCATGACGGTCCCTCGATCCTGTATCGCCGTACATTGGCGTCAACGTGGATCGAGGCAGCTTCACCGGGCCCCAGGCCGACACCACCAAGGTACCCCCCATCGGCCCCTCGTACAGGCCCAACAGCGTCCCAACCCAGCCCACTTCGAGAACCGCGCACCGCCCATCCCTTCCGTATCTCTCCGCCGCCCGGAGGGCGAAATCGAAACCGCACGCCTCGGCCCCTGCCGCGTGGTGCAGATGCGGCAGGGGCCGAGGGGCTTGCGGACGTAGCCACCCAACAGGTGGCCGATGCCGAGCGGCTACATAGACGGCTGCTCGGGCCTCCACTGGGCCGCCTCAAGCGCGAGCCAGTGCTCTACGGTGACGTTCTCGAAAGGGATTCCGATCTCGCCGTAGATGCGGGTATGCATGGCGCCGAACCAGGCCCCGCGCCGGTCGTCGAAGAACGCGCGGTCGTACCAGGCGACGCCGAGGATGATCGTCCCGCCGCCGTTCTCGTTGTCCGGGTCGGCCTCGAAGTACGTGCATTCCCAGTCCCAGAGCATCTGCTCTTCGGGGCGGGAGCGCAGACGGTCGTCGCTGTCTCGCAGGTGCGCGATGCACCGCTCGACGGTGGCGGCGTCGGGGCAGTAGTACCGGCAGTCGCTGAACGCGATGACCTTCTTACTGCCCCGGCGCGCGGGGTCGGCGTCCTCTCCGGTGAGGACGCGGACGCGGGTGATCGGTGGGGCGCTGGTGTCGAGGGTGGTCACGGGTGGTGCTCCTCTCGATCTCGGGTGGTGCCTTGTGGGTCACCAGTCCGACCCGGTGAGCGGGTACAGGCTGGGGCTGTGGGGGCCGCTCGGGCGGATCGCGCCGGGAGCGACGTAGCGGATGTTCAGGCCGATGCGAGCGCCGACGGTCATGTTGCTGTCCGAGCGATGGATCGTCCGGACGTCCATCAGGCAGGCTTGTCCCGCGTCGAGCGGCAGCCACACACCCCGTTCGTGTGGGGTGTTGGGCATGCCCTCTACACCGAGCGCCTTGCCGCGCCGTGCGTCACTCTCCTCGCGGCCGTAGTCGAGGTATCCGGTGGCATGCGAGCCGGGGATCACTTGCAAGCAACCGTTGATGGTGGTCGCGTCGGTCACGGCCAGCCATGCGGCGACGGAGAGTTCGGGGTCGAGCTGCATGCGCGGGTTGGTGCCGTCCTGGTGCCACGGCACCGGGAAGTCGCGACCGGGCCACTTGATCATCAGGAACGTGTTCTCGACGGCTACCGAACCGCCGATTGTTTCCTGTACGACCCTGAGCAGGTCCGGAGAGCGCACGGCATGTGCGGCCCAGTCGCACCGCAGGTGTGCGTCGCGTACGACCTCGGTCTGCGCTGCCCGGTGCTCGGCGATGATCTCGGCGGCACGGGCTCTGGCGCGACTGTTCGTGTTCCATTCCAGACCGGTGCGGTAGCCGCTCTCCCCGAGCGGGCTCGGCCCGGCGCAGTGGACCTCTTGGCCGAGAAGCGGGCTCGCGATGGGTTCGTGCATGTCCCCCCTCTTCCTTGTGCGATGGGTCCCGTCCCTGCCGGTCTTGCGACCCGTGAGGGAGCACGGTGGATGACTGCGGCAGGGACGGAAGCTGTGTTGGCTATCTGCTGCCTTCGCGTCGCTTGCCTTTGGCGCGGCAGTCCGGGCACTGGCACGGTGGAAACCGACTCGTCATGAACGGCATGTCGTTCTCGCCTGGCCTCACAGCGACGACGCTGCGTTCCCTTACGAATTGACCGGTCTTGCCGTCCACTTCGTACACACGCATCGTCATGCCCATGGGGGACCTCCCGAGGGTTAGGCCGTGGTCGAAGCGGTGAAGCACCAGTGCACTGCTTTGCGCGTCGTTGCGGGCGCCGAGGGGGCGGACGTTTGGGCGGACGTTTTTGCCAGCGGTCCTTGGGCCAAGTCACTACCGTGGGCAGACGACGCGCGGTCGCGAGGGGTAGCGCATGACGGGCAAGGTCACGAGCGGCCTGGCCCGATTACGGCGGGCCATGGGGCACACGCAGGCATCGTTCGTAAAGATGTACCTGCGGGAGGCGATACGCCTTGGCCTCGACGCCTCCTTGAGCGTGCGGCAACTACGGCGATGGGAAAGGGAGACGCCACCGCCGCTTCCCCATCCGAGCCAACAGGCCGTACTAGAAGCCGTATTTGGTGTCCCCCTCGCGGAAATGGGGTTCGTCGTCCCTGCCCATCGTTCGTCGGTTGCGGCGCCTATCGGCGACTCTGGAGATGTGAAGCGGAGAACGTTCGTTGCCGACACGGGCGCCCTCGCCGCGGCGGCACTTGTTCCGGCCCGGGTGGGGCCGCGTATCGGCACGGCTGACATCGGTCGACTGCGCGCTCGACTGGACGCGCTCTATCAGACGGACCACACGGCGGGCAGCGTTCCGGCGATGAAGAAGGCGCACCGCATCGAGGGAGAAATCACCGGGGCCCTCGGTTCGGCTTCGTACACCTCTCGCGTAGGTCGTGAGCTACAGACCATGCTTGCTGAACTGCATGGCCATCGGGCTTGGTACGGCTATGACGGCGGGCGCATCGATGAGGGCCGTGCTTCGTGCATGGAGGCACTCGCAGCCGCACAGCTCGTCGACAACCCCCTGCTGCAAGTCTCGGTCCTGGAGACCCTCGTACTGCTCGCCGTCAAAGCAGATCGGTCCTGGGAGGCAGCGAGCGCCGTAGAGAACGCCTATCGCCTCGCCACCCGAGCGGGCGCAGGGGCGACCGTGCACCTGGTCATCGCACTCCGCGATGCCAACGTCGCAACCCACACCGGAGACCTGCCCGGAGCGCGCCGCGCCCTGAGTCGAGCGGTCAGCTATCAGAGCCGCACGGACACCGACGCTGAGGTGCCCAACTGGGCGCAGTTCGTCGGCCCCTTCGAGGTCGACTACGCCACGGCCGACATGTACGTACGGGCGGAGCAACCGAAGCGTGCCGTGCCGTTCCTGCGGGCTGCCGTGCGCGGGATCGGTGACGACCTGGCCCGCAACAGCGCTTCGTACCGCGTGAAGCTTGCGGGTGTACTGCTCGCTGCTGGGGAAGTCGAGGAGGGGTGCGCGGAGATGAGCGCCGTTCTGGACGCGTGCGGCGGCATTTCCTCGCCCCGCTTGGCCGGCAAGCTGCGCGAGTTCCAGCGCGCCGCCGCTCGCATCGACAGCAGAGCGGCCCGGGACTGCGCGTCGCGCATGCGCGAGACCGTACGAGGGAGCACGGAATGACGCAGAAAGCGACCATCGACGTAGAGCACGTGGACGGCCCGCAGGCAGCGCAGGCCGAGGCGGCGTTCCGCTCGGTCTACGCCGAAGCGTTCGCCGAACCGCCCTACAACGAGGGCGAGGACGACATCGAGGCGACGTTCCGCCGCTTCCGCTCACAGACCCGTAAACGCACCTTCCGCGGCACCCTCGCCCGCACTGACGACGGCGAGCCGGTCGGTATGGCCTACGGCTACCTCCTCGGCGCCAATACGGGGTGGTGGAGCCAGCTCACCACGCCTGTGGATGACGACATGCGGCGCGAGGACGGACGCCGGACCTTCGGGCTCATGGAACTTGCCGTACGAGCGAACTGGCGGGGGAGCGGTATCGCCCGGCGGCTGCATGACGCCCTGCTCGACGGCGTCGAGGCGGAACGTGTGCTGCTGAACGTCCATCCGGAGAGCAAGGCTGCGGTAGCTGCCTATCGAGCACGGGGGTACCGGAAGGTCGGAGAGGCGCGCCCCTGGGAGGGCGCTGAACCTCACGACGTGATGCTGCTCGCCTTGCACTGACCCCCTGCCCGCCGGAGCGTCAGGCGTCGCCCTCGGCGGGGTCCTCCGGTCCCTGCACAGCCACGTACGTGCCGCGCCCCGGTACCGCGTACACGAGTCCTGCCTCAGCGAGGACGGCGATGGAGCGGCGGACCGTCGGGCGGGAGAGCCCGTACTCGTCGGCGAGGGCGTTCTCACCAGGGATGGCGCGGTTGGACTTCCAGTCGCCGCGCTTCACGCGCGCCCGCAGAATCCCCGCGAGCTGCTCGAACGGCGCCTCGGGCGCGTCGCGCTCCACCTGGTCATCAGGCCCGTACTCCATGTACCGACGGTATCCGGCCGATTCCGGAGCGGCTCTCCCTGACAGGGTCATACAAGCCTTTACAGGCTTTTACAGGTAGGGCTAGGTTCGGCCACGAAAGACCCCCGCGACGCGGCGAACGTCCGGGGGCGTGGCCCATCAGCTAACTAGGAGCTGACGAACGTGACCGACCTTATCGCGCGCCTTGTGGCACGCCTGCTGTGCTTACTGCTGTTCCCCGCCGACCGGACGCGCCGCGCCGCCGTGGCCCCGGAACCGGTGCGCGCTCCCGACTCGCAGCCTGAGTGCAAGAGCCCGTATGCCCGCGAATCGGCCGAGGGGCGGCCGTTCGTGGACACGATCAACCCCGTGCGCCCCTATGTCCTCACGCAGACGCACAGGCGGCCGACGGACCCCAAGCGTGCGGAGCAGGCGCAGCACCGTTGGGAACTGGAGATGCACGCGCGAGGCTTCGACGTAGGCCCGACCGTGATTCACGGGGTGCACGTCGGCTCCGGTGCCCGCACGGTCCGGGTGGCGGTGGGCGCGTGAGCCACGTTGTGTGCTGCCGCTGTGAGCGGGCAACGGTCGCCCCTGTCGCCGTGCGTCATATCGAGCGGCCGACCGGACCCGGTGTGACGCTGTACGCCTGCCCCGACTGTGCCCCACACCTGATCCCCGGCCCTCTTCCCCTCGCCGTCGAGATGGCCCCGCCGAGACACGGCTGACCCTGTCGCCCCTGCCCCGCCCGGGTTCGTTCCGGGCGGGGCTTCGTCGTTCCCCGGGGCACGGTGCGCGCTGCCGGGCGCCTACGCGACCTGTCGGGCGGCGTTCTGGTCGGCGAAGCGGGCGGCGATGGCGGAGCGCAGTCCGTCGCTGCCGTCGGCGGTGCCGGTGACGGCGCGGCGCAGTCCGGCGACCGTCTCGCGTAGGCCGGGCTCGGCTTCATCGAGGTCGAGGCGCAGGCGCAGGGCGGCGCCTTGGTCCTTGGGCAGTTTGTCGACGAGGGCGCGGTCGATGGTGCGCAGCAGCGGGGCGGGGTCGGCCTCGGTGAAGTCGGCGGCGGCCATGCCTTGAGGCTTAGTGCGCTGGGCGGCGAGGTAGGTCGGCAGTTCCGTGCGGAGCGCGTGCAGGGTGTCGAGGTCGGCGCCGTTGATGATGTCAGCGGTGCTGCGGCCGGAGTCGAGCAGGGCGCGGGCGCGGTTCCAGGCGCGGCCCTGGCGGGTCTCGGCGAGCAGTTGCTCGGCGGCCTCCCGCGGGGCCGGTGCGGCTGTGTGGTCGGCGTAGGCGCGGATCTGCTTGCCCGCGGTGGTCGTTTCGCGCTCGATCTTGTCGAGGTCGGCGGCGGCCTGCTCGCGTGCGGTGCGCTCCATGTCGGCGCGGCGGCGGGTGTTGGCCTCGTCGGTGAGGTCCGGGTCGCGGAAGGTACGGGCGGTACTGAGGGCGGTGTCGAGGCGGCGGCGCAGTTCTCGGAGATCGGTCGAGCGGGCGCGGCGCACGGTGGCGAGGGCGAGCTGCGTGTCGACGATGCTGCGGCCGTACGCGGGGGCGGTCATATGGCGGGCTCCCATCGGTCGGGTGATGGCGGTCAGTAGAAGCGGACGTGTACGGGCTGGCCGTGCTCGTCGAGGGGGAGGGCGCGGGCGGGGCGCATGGTGTGCAGCTCGGCGTACCGGCGCAGCGCGTCGACCTGCTCGCGGTGGGCAGCCGGGGGCCCGTTGGGGGCGTCCTCGATCGTGATCGTCTGCCCGGCCTGTGCGGCCTGCTCGCGCAGGTGGCCGAGCCATCGGCCGTTGTCGGTGTAGAGGACGCCGTCGACCCACCACGGGGCGGTGTGCACCATGCCCCGCTCGCCCATCGTGGGGTGGGTGCTCACGGGGCCGGAGCGGGCATCGGGTGCGGTGACCTTGCGCCACGGGATCTTGCGGTCGTCGGGAGTCTGGTCAACCCACTGGGAGCGGTCAACGCCGGTCGAGTTCACGGGCTTGGCCTTCCTGACGGCGGGCGGGGTGTGGGTCATGCGGCGGCTGCACGGTCGGCGAGTGTGTCGAGCGGCGGGCGCAGGCTGCCGCGTGCCCGGTGGGCCTGCTCGCTGATCGGGGCACGGGTGAACCCGTCGTGTCCTGCGCCCCGTCGGATGATTGGGCGCAGGTCGTCGAGCAGGACGGCCAGGCGCGCGGCGGACCCGTCGGCGTGCAGGGGGTTGCCGTCGCCGAGGTCGACGCTGGCGCCGCTGACCCCCGCGTACCAGCGGGGTGCGGTCGGTGAGGCGGGCGGGCCTGCCATGTCTTCGGGGCTTCCCGCGCACTGCGGGGCGCCTGCGCTCTTGAGCAGGTCGGCGGCCTCGGTGAGGGAGTCGTCGAAGGCATCGGATGCCGTGATGAACGCGGCGAGCGCGTCGCGCGCTGCGGCGTACTTGGCAGCGAGGTCCTGCGGGGCGTGCTCGGCGAGCAGGGCGAGGGCGCGCTCGGTCTTGCGGCGGCGCTTGGCCTCGGCGGCCTTGGCGGCAGCGCGCTCGGCCTTACGTGCTGCGGCCTCGGCGCGCAGGCGGGCGAACCGTCCGAGTTCGCGGGCCTCGGCGAGCTGCGCCGGGGTGACGTCCTCGTCCCCGTCGCGTACGCGTTCCTCCATGGCGGCGAGTGTCTGCTCGGCCTCGGCGGCGTGCTGCTCGGCCTGGACGACGGCGGGGGCGGCCTCGGGCCGGTCGGCGGTGGTGGTCGTGGTGTCGGTCACGGTGCGGTGTCTCCTCGGTGGTGGCGGTAGTGGTTGAGGGCGGCGCGGTCGATCGCCCACACGCGGGCGCCGACTCGCTGGGCGGGCAGTTGGCCGGTGGTGATCAGGTGCCGTATCCAGCGCGGCGAGCACTCCATGAGTGCTGCCGCCTCGGCCACGGGCACCCTGACCGTGCCCGGCTCGGGCGGGGTGCTTCCGGTAGCGGCGGATTCGAACGGCGCGGTATCGGATTCGAACGCGGGTGGGTGGTCGGTGTGTTGGGCGGCGGCTTGCAGCTCGACGAGCAGGCGGCGGGCGGCGCGGGAGAGTTCGCCCCCGTCGGTGCGGGCGCGGGCGTCGAGGTGCGCGAACAGGATGCGCGCCACCTCCCCCGCCACGGTCGGCGGCACGATCACCGACCCGTCTGCGCGTCGCAGGCTGCGCCCCGGCGAGGGGGCGCTCACGCTGCGCCCTGTGCGTCGTGCTGGGCGACGGTGGCGCGGGCGAGCCGCACGGCGAGGCTGCCGAGCATCGAAGTTTCGCTGTCGTCCGCCACGCGGGCCAACAGCCGTAACTCGCGCGATGGCTCGGGGCGTTCGGCGGCCGTGGCTCCCTCGTCCTGGTCCTCGTCGTCGAGGCGGTCGAATGCCTCGGCGACGGCGTCGAGCACGGCCCCGACAGGCAGGGAGGCGGTGCGCCCGTTGATGAGGGTGAACGTCCAGCGGTCGGCCCGGTCGGCGTTCTCCAGTGCGGCGAGGCGGTCGGCGATCGTGCGGCGGCGTCGGGTCATCGGGCATCGTCCTTGTCGGCGGTTTCGAGGGCGGCGAGGCGCTGTTCGAGGTCGAGGGATTCACGGAGCGAGAGGCAGGCGTCGAGCAGGGTCCGGGCGGCCTGGACGCGGGCTTGTCCGCGCTCGTTGTCGAGGGCGTCGACCAGGGCATCAACGGCCTTGGTCGAGGCCGCAGCCAGACGGCCAACGGCCAGGTGCAGCAGCTCGGTTCGGGAGTCGGTGACGTCCTGCCGGAACTCCGGATCGTCGAGCCATCGCAGGATGGTGCGGCCGGAGACTCCGGCGGCTTTGGCGGCTTGCCCGGTCGTGCGGCCCTGGGCAAGGGCGAGCACGGCGGCGGGGCGGCGGGTACTGGTCAAGGGTTCAGGCTCCAATCGGCCTCGCGCACGCGCGCGAGACGCGGAACGTCGCGGATGGACATACGGGAATCGACCGCGCGCCCACGGGGACGGCGCCGGGGAAGAGAGAGGCGACGGGGACCGCGCAGGGCATCGGGGCGCTGGGCGTTGTCGCTGGTGAGGGGCGGGGGTGTAGGGGTGTGCAGGGCTTTCCGGTGATCCCTGTACACACCCGCGTAAGGGAGTTTCGGAAACCCCTACACAGCCCTACACTCCCGCTGGTCAGGGCGGGTCGTCGTCGGTGCCTGCGAGCATGAGGCCGAGGTAGAACTGTCCAGTGCGGCGGCGGGTCTTTTCGTGGCCGCGCTTGGTCATGGATTCGGCGAACGCGGCCTCGTTGCCCGGCTGTTCGCCGCTGGCGTGGCACCACGTTGACCATGCGGTGAACAGGTCACGGGCTTTGACGGCGCTGTGCGGGTTCGTGAGCGTCCGCTCGTCCAGGAAGCAGGCCAATACGTCACTGTCGGCCTGGTATGCCGCTGTGCGGGCGCGTACGGCCTCGGGCGGGTTCAGGCCCTGGGCCTGGTAGGCGCGCCATCCCTCGTACGCCCACGCGAGCACCGCCGGGGCCGCGCTCTTGAGACGGTCGGGCAATCCCGGGTCGCGTTCCGCCTCGGGGATCACCACGTCGAACGGCACGACGTGGATGCGGCGCCAGATGGCGGGATCGTCGCCGGACACCTGGGGCAGGAAGTTGGTCAGCATGACCAGCGTGTGCGAGGGGTCGAAGGTGATCGGGTTCTTGTGCATGAGGTTGGCCTCGATCGGGTCGCCACCGACGAGACGCTTCATGGTCGCCTCGGCGAAGCGACGGCCCTTCTCGGTCTCCGAGCAGAACGCCAACCGTGCACCGCGCAACCGCATCTTGAACGCGCCGTGCCGCTCGTGCTTGGACTCCATCAGGATCGCCGGGTCGACCTCGATCGCGTAGTCACCGAAGGCGGCCATGACCGCATCGCGCAGCGTGCCTTTCCCGTTGGCCCCGGTGCCGGTGAAGATCGGCATGACGTGCTCGCGGACCTCGCCCAACATCGCGTAGCCGAACAGGCGTTGCACGAAGGCGCGCACCTCGGGATCGGGCAGGATGCGGGTGAGGAACCCGTGCCATTCGGCGTCGTGCTCGGCGGCGACCGGTCCGCCGGCCACCTTGGTCAGCAGGTCCGCGCGGTCGTTGGCGCGCACCGTGCCGGTGCGCAGGTTCACGGTTCCCGCCGGGGTGTTGAACAGGTACACGTCTGCGTCCAGTGCCCGTGACGGGGTGGAGATCGGCGGCAGCGCGGAGGCGATCCGCACCATGCCCTCAATGCCGGTGGCCGTTTCGGCTTTACGTACGTCCTTGAACAGGGCGGTGCGCTCCGGTCCGTCGAGCCGGTCGAGTTCGCCAAGGGCAGCCTTGATGGTGGCGACGGCGGCCTCGACGTCGGCGCGCTGCTCGTCGACCGCCCACCGCGCCCCGTCCCAGCAGTGCCAGCCGATGCCGTGGACGTAGCGCAGGTGGTCGGCGTGCTCGGCGACGAAGCGTTCGGCCATGCGCAGGTGCCCGCGGTGGCGCTCCGGTACCGACACAGGGGCGGGCGGGGCGGTGCTCGCGCGCGCGGGCGTGAGGGCGACCGGTCGCGCGCCCTCGTCGACCAGGTCGTACGGGGGTGGGGTGATGAGCATCCGTACCGCCGGATCAAGCGGCGGCGGCCCGTCGTGCGGTATGGGCGGGTCGGGGTGGTGCGAGGTCACGCGCAGACTCCTGGGGCAGTTGGCGGGGGCGGTCGAGCTGGCGTCCGTCGGGGGTGAGAGTGCGCACCCATCCGGGCTGTCCCGGGATGGCGATGGGTGGCCATCCGGGCGTGGCGGTCACGGGACGGGCGGGAGCCGACGGGGCGCGGCGGCGGGCGGCGAGTTCGTCCTGTGTGGGCCGACGGGCAAGGCCGCCCACGATCGTGCGGGCGTAGGTATTGGCGTCCGCACTTACGTGGGCGAACCATTGCTCGGGGTCGTGTGTGAGCAGGTGGTCGAGCCACGCCTCGCGGGCAGTGTGGCGGCGCCATTGCTCGGCGGCGGTGAGGATCGCGGTGGCCCGCTGCGGATCGGAGGCTCGGAGCACGGACCAAGCAGGGCTGCCGTAGTCCGGAGCCTCCGGGGCGCCGAGGGCAGTTACCTGCGCCGACGCCCACAGGGCGACGGCGTCGTGTTCGGTGGCTTCGGGAGGAGCGGGCGGAACTCGGGGGCTGAGGGGGAGTTGGGGCGGGGTCAGGGCGCCTCCCCCATCGAGGGGACAGCGCCGGAGGGCTCCTCCCCGAGACGGGGCTCGCTGCTGTCAGGGCATACCCGTAGCAGGTCGAGCAGTTCCGCCGTGGCGACGCGGTAGGCGGAGCCGAGTCGGAGGAGTCGTACGGGGAACTCGTCGCGCTGAGCGAGCTCGTAGGTCTTGGTTCGGCCGAGGCCGAGGGCCCTGCCTGCCGTGGGCAGGTCGACCACGGCAGGCAGGGCGAGCAGCTCGTCGCGAGTCAGGGCGCGGGACATGACGGCGGCTCCTCTTGGGCGGTGGTGGGGAAGTCGAGAGCCGCGGCCCAACGGAGAGCGACGGCCGACCGCGGTGCGGTACGCCCGTTCTCCCATCGGGACAGGCTCGACGGTGACGTGTCGATCGCTTCGGCGAGTTCACGCAGCGAGACACGGCGCTTCTTGCGGATCGTCCGGGCGTCCCCACAGGCAGCGAGATGACGCACCGAACTGACCCGTCGGAGTTCATCGGGGGTCACCCGAGTATCGAAACACTTTTCGAGTCCGTTGCGCAACAGTTATCCGAGCTGTTGCGCAACGGGGCTCGTTCGTGTTGCACTTCTGGTGCGGCGCGGGGACGATGGCGACATGTCCAACACGCCTCGCCAAGAGGGCGAGCCTGAAGAGCCCTTGAACGTCACAGTCACGGAGGGCGAGCCACTCGATGGCGGGCCGGAAGGGGTGGTGCCTCTCACTGCAACAGTCGCCCACCCGCGGATGTCTCGCTGGTGCGTGATCTTCGAGTACTTCGCACGGCCGGGGTACACCCTTGCCCCCGTCGCTGTCAGTCTTCGACCGGCTCCGGGGCTTTCGTACGACGAATACCGAAGGCTCCCCATCGGTGACATCCGAAACCTGCCGCTAGTGCGGTGGGAGTCCGCCGCGCGCCTGCATGTGGACGCCTACCTGATGAAGGGGCAAAAGCTCGATGTTGTACCTGCATACAAGAACGACCTTGATTGGGAAGCCCAAGAGCTTGCCTTGGAGCACTACCCAGACATCGCCGACGTGTCGACGCCTGGCGCCATGCGCAGGCGCAAGAGCATGACGCACTTGGCCAGCGTGGCGATGGAGTACACGACGCACACGCTGGCTGGAGTAAAAGACCCGGCGGCGGCTATCGCCCGGAGTCGAGAGGCGAACCCCGCGACAGTTCGCTCGTGGATTCACCGGGCCCGCAAAGCGGGCTTTCTGCCAGAGACCGACAGAGGAGGAAGCTAGGTGGCCAGTAGCCGTCGTGGGGGAGCCGTTTACCGGCGCTGCGAATGCAGAGGGGGCAATGGGAAGCTGCTCGGGGCTGCTTGCCCGGATCTGAAGAAGCGAACTCACGGGCGCCCGGCGATACGCCAAGAACTACCGCGCACTGCCGAGAACACGCGCCGGACCTTCCGTCGCACCGGGTACGACACCGTCAAGGAAGCGCAGGCCGACCTCGACCGCGTGCGCGCCATCCTGGACCTTGCAGGGGATGACCAGGACGCGCAGCAGCGAGTCGGCGACCTGCTGGCCGACGTAGCCAAGCGCCGAGCGCCGATCCCGCCGCCTGCCGAGGTCTCTCGGCGTCTCGGGGTCGGCGTGCCGCTCGACGGCAAGATGACCGTTGGTGAGTGGCTGGACAAGTGGTTCGCTGCCAAGAAGACCCGGAAGACGACGAACAACGGCTATGCCTCGCACATCCGCGTGCACCTGAAACCGCGGTTAGGGCACCTCCGCCTTGACCGCCTGTCCGTTGGCCACGTTCAGGAGATGTTCGACGCCATCGCCGACGAGTCGGACGTGATCCGTGCGGAGAACCAGGCCCGGCGCGAGCAGGAAGCGCGTTGTCGGTGGGGGAAGCCAGGACGCCCGCCGGCCAGCGAGCGCCAACGACTCGCGGCGGAGCGCGCCAAGCTCGATGACATGAAGCCGTATCGCAAGGCGAACGGCCCCTCGACCCGGCAAGCGATCCGCCGGACGCTGCGCACCGCCCTGAACAAGGCGATTGCGCAGCAGTTGATTACGTTCAACGCGGCGGCGCACGTCGAGTTGGAGGCGGCGGCTCGGCCCAAGGGACTTCTGTGGACCGCCGAGCGAATAGCGCGCTGGCGGGAGACGGGCGAGGTTCCGGGGCCCGTCATGGTGTGGACCCCCGAACTGCTCGGTGAGTTCCTGGACGCGGCCGTGGGCCACCGGCTCTACGCCCTCTACCACCTGATCACCCATCACGGCCTGCGTCGTGGTGAGGGAGTGGGCCAGGGATGGGCGGACTGCCATCTTGAACAGGCGCCGCCTCGGGTGGACGTGACCACGGAGATCGTCGTCGATGGGTGGACGCCGATTGAGACCGCGCCGAAGACAGACGGTTCGGCGGCCTCGGTCATGATCGATTACGGAACCGTGATCGTGCTGAATGAGCACAAGGTTCGCCAGACCGCCGAGCGTGACGCCTGGAACGAGAGGGCGGCGAGGGAGCGGGCAGCGGGCAAGGACGTGGCCGACTGGGCGAACACGGGGAAGGTGTTCACCGCCGAGGACGGTAGTTGGCTTCACCCGGACGTCGTGAGCCGGGAGTTCGACAGGATCGTGAAGAGGGCTGATCTTCCGCCGGTCAACCTCCGGGACACTCGCCACAGCGCGGCCGGACTCGTGAAGGCCGGAGGTGGCGACCTGCACGACGCTAAGAAGAAGCTGCGTCACTCCACCATCGCGCTGACCTCCGACACGTACATGGAACTGTTCGAGGAGTACGAGCAGGATCTGACCGAGCGCGCGGCGGCGGCCGTGCCGCGTGCCCGGAGGCGCCCGGCCGAGGAGCCAGCGGCGTAGCGTGGTCGGAGAACGGGCCCTGTCACCGCAGGTGGCGGGGCCTTTCTGCTGGCCCGCTGCTGGCCCGGATGCTTCGGAACGGGCCGGTACAGGGCGGATCGGACGGCATGGGCCAGTAGCACCGGGCTGGGTATGACCTGCTGTTTCTCTATGCTGCGGCACTCGACGGCATGATCCGGAACGGCCCGACAGTGATCGTTTCGGGGTCTCCGGAGGCTTTTAATCCATTGGTTGTGGGTTCGAGTCCCACACGGTCTACGGAAGAAGGCCCCAGGTCGGGAAGTCCGACCTGGGGCCTTCTGCTGTCGTCAGGAGGGCAGGGGGGTCAGCCCGCCCAGCGGCCCGTCAGGAACGTGAGGGCGCAGAGGGGCATCAGGGGGGCCGCCAGGCACACGTAGGCGGTGTGGACGCGGGGTGTGCGCAGGCTCCAGGAGGCCAGGAGGATCCACAGGGGCCACCACAGGAGCGTGGCTCGGGGAATCGACATGTACCAGTAGGACGTGCCGAGGGCGCACAGGGTCAGTCCGGTGTACGTCGCCTCGGGCCAGCGTCGGCGCAGCAGCAGGAAGCCCGTCAGGAGGACGCCGAGGACCATCGTGAGGAGCTCGGCCTGGAACTCCAGGGCGTAACCGATGCCCACGGAGTGGCCGAACGCGGCCTCCCAGGTGTTCTGCCAGGTCTCCCAGGGGGCGTGGAAGTCGCGGTACCAGCCGCGCTCTTCGGCGTGCTTCCACGCCATCCAGTCGCCGGTGCGGTCGTGCAGGAACCAGCTGTAGGCCAGGGGCGGCAGGGCGGGCAGCGCGAGCCAGGGCAGGGCGTGCCAGTCGCGGTGGGTGCGGACCGTGGTCAGGAAGTGCACGGCGAGGGCCGCGGCGAGGAAGAGGCCGCTGACGCGGACGGTCGTGGCCAGGCAGGCGAGCAGGGCGGTCAGCGGCCAGGCGCGGCGCTGCGCGGCCAGCCAGGCGGGCAGGGCGAAGGCCAGGAAGAGGGCCTCGGTGTAGCCCGCCGCCAGGAAGACCGCGCACGGGGAGAGCAGGAAGAACAGGACGGTGCGGCGGCCCGCGGCGGTGGCGCCCGGCAGATGGCGGCGGGCGATGCGGGCGAGCGCGAGGACGGCCACTCCGCCGGAGACGAAGGAGATGAGCAGCCCGGCGGCGGTCCAGTCGGGCACGACCGTGTGGACGGCGCGCAGGGTGAGCGGGAAGCCGGGGAAGAAGGCCTCCCGGTTGTCCCATTCGGTGGACCAGGGGCCCAGGCCGCCGGGGAAGTAGCCGTCCTGGGCTATGCGCAGGTAGTGCCACCAGTCCCACTGCTCCCAGGCGGAGAGCGGCGACGCGGCGTGCCGGGCCTTCGGGTCGGACGGGAAGAGGTGGGTCGCGCTGTAGGCGGTGGTCCAGATGACGGCGCGGGTGAGGAGGTAGAGGGCGAGTACGGAGAGGTCGTCGCGGGACAGCAGGCGCCGGGGCGCGGGGGGTGCGGGGGGTGCGGACGGCTTGTCGGGTACGGAGGCGGGGGAGCGGAGGTTCCGGCCCACGGGCCTCGATGGGGAGGAAACGGGCATACGGGTGCCTCCGGGGGCGGGTCGGGGTGTGCGGGATCGCCTCGCGGCGGCGTAGGCGCGTACGCAGCGGCCTAGGCGCGTACGCGGCGAGGTGCGATGGACGGACGGGATGGGCGGGATGGGCGGGCGCGGGCCCGGTGTCAGGTCAGGTCGGCGGAGGGCCGCTCGTGGACTCCGTGCCGGGCGGCCGTGTCGTGGAGTCCGCCCGGTCGGTGGTCGCCCCGGCGGGCGGCGCCGAGCCTGAGGGGTCACTCAGGGGCAGGCCCGTCTCCCTGACGGGCGACTCCGTACGCGGGAACGTGGGCGAGCCCGTGAACGACGGCGAGAAGGTCGGGTCCGTGGTGTCGGGTGCCGTCGTCTCGGACGGCACGGGCGGCTCGGACGAGTCGGGTGACAGGGACGGCACCGACGGGACCGTCGCGGGCGGCGTCGGGGTCTGGGAGCGGTGGACCAGGGCCGCCGCGCCCGCGCCCGCGACGACCAGGGTCGCGGTGACGGCGACCGCCGTGACGAACGTGCGGTGCGCCTTGCGGCCGCGCCGGGTGATGTCCGAGACGGGCGGCAGGTCGGCGCGGGACCGTCCGGCGGCCGCCGCCTCCTGGAACAGGGAGCGCAGAGGGTCGTGCGGTTCAGCCACCGTGGACCTCCTCGGTACGCGGATCGGTGAGGCGGCGCGCGAGCGAGGCCCGGCCGCGGGACAGATGGGTCTTGACGGTGCCTGCGGAGAGCCCGGTCTCACCGGCGATCTGCTCGACGGTCAGGTCGCACATGTAGTGCAGGGCGAGCGTGCGGCGCTGCTGCGGCGGGAGGTCCCGCAGCGCCTCGACCAGGGCGACCGACTCGGGTCCTGGGCCTTCCTCGTGCGGCGGGGCGCCACTGCGCTGCCAGGCCGCCGCCGACCGGCGCAGGCCCCGCCAGCGGCTGACCGCGAGCCGCCAGGCGACCGTGCGGATCCACGCCTCCGGCTGCCCGTCGCGGTCGAGCCTGCCCCGGCGGCTCCAGCCCTTGACGAACGCCTCCTGCACCACGTCCTGCGCCTCGTGCAGATCGCCGAGCATCACGTACAACTGGCCCGTCAGGCGCCCGGCCGCGCGCGCATAGAACTCCTCGAACTCCTCGACGGTCAACAGATGGCTCCCGGATCTCCTCGGTCTCACCACGCATACGCCCGCCGGGCCGCATCCGGTTGACACCGGATACGAAACATCTCGGTGATCGCCGTCACAGTGCCCCGCGACCGCGCTCCCGGTGCGGCGCCCCGAGGCCGCGGGGCCGCCGCGTGCCACGACCGGCCCAACAGATCCTGCGCCCGCGCCGCCCGCGGGCCACGCTGCCAGTAACCCGATCGGAGGTGCGGCATGGCGGCTGGATCAGGTGGCGGCGGACGGGGGCACCGGTTCGCCGCGGGTGCGGCGGCCCTGCTCCTCGCGCTCGCCGCGACGGCCTGCGGCGGCGGCTCCGGCGACGCGGGCGACCCCGCGACCCGGCCCGCACGCCCCGCCGACCGGCCCTTCGCGCACCCCGGCGTCCTCGTCAGCAAGGCCCAGCTGGACCGCCTGAAGGCGCGGATCGCGGCACACCAGGAGCCCTGGTCGAAGGCGTACCGGCAGATGGCGGCCAGCAAGTACGCCTCGTACGCCTACCAGGCCAAGCCCTACGCGACCGTCGTCTGCCCGCCCGACACCCGGCCGGGGCAGGGGTGCGTGGAGGAGCGCGAGGACGCCCTGGCCGCGTACACCCAGGCCCTCCTCTACAACATCACCGGCGAGCGCGCCCACGCCGCGAAGGCCGTGCAGATCATGGACGCCTGGTCCCGCGTGATCACCCGGCACACCGAGGGCAACGCCGGGCTCCAGACCGCCTGGGCCGCCTCGTCCTGGGCGCGCGCCGCCGAGGCCGTGCGGTACACGTACGACGGCTGGAGCGACGGCGAACTCCTGCGCTTCGAGCGGATGCTGCGCACCGCCTACCTGCCCCAGGTGCTGCCCGGATCGGCCGAGTTCAACGGCAACTGGGACCTCGTGATGGCCGACGCGGCCATCGGCATGGCGGTGTTCCTCGACGACCACGCGGCGTTCGAGAAGGCCGTACGGCACTTCCGCACCCGCGTGCCCGCCTACTTCTACCTGAAGTCGGACGGCCCCGTGCCGGTGGCGCCGAAGGGCAGCGACATCGACACGCCGGACGAACTGCGCAGGTACTGGTTCGGGCAGAGGACCTTCGCCGACGGGCTCGCGCAGGAGACCTGCCGCAACTTCAAGCACACCGGGTACTCGCTCGCCGCCACCGCGCACATCGCCGAGACCGCCTGGCACCAGGGCGTCGACCTGTACGGCGAGGTCAAGGACCGGCTGCGGGCCGCGCTCGAGTTCCACGCCGCGTACCAGCTGGGCGCGGAGCCGCCCGGCTGGCTGTGCGGCGGCCGGGTCCAGCGCGACCTCGGGCCCGACACCGAGGTCGCCCTCAACCATCTGCGCGGGCGCCTCGGCATGGATCTTCCGCGCACCCGGCAGCTCACGCGGGAGCGGCGGCCGGAGGGCACGGACGACCTCTTCGTGGCCTGGGAAACGCTGACCCATGCCGAGAACACGTAACCGGTTCGCTTTCACCGCCCCCGATGGCGTACTGTTGGGTTCACCGACGCGGGGTGGAGCAGCTCGGTAGCTCGCTGGGCTCATAACCCAGAGGTCGCAGGTTCAAATCCTGTCCCCGCTACTGCTGGCCGGAGGCCCGGAACCATTGATGGTTCCGGGCCTCTGGTGTTTTTGCGCATCCGTGGGCGGTGCGCTCACCCACACGGCGCACGTCCGGTCGCCTTGCGGCGGGGGGCCGGGAAGGTGGGTGGGGTGCGTTCACTTTTCTGGTGCGGGTGGGTGGGTGGTTCTCCTCTTCCCCCCCCCCCCCCCGTTACCCCAGGACCCCGGGGGGGCCCCCCCCCGGGGGGGTTGCCCCGGGGGGGCGAAGGGGGGGGACCCC
>NZ_JBHYJH010000100.1:28269-34578 GCF_042740445.1 Streptomyces sp. NPDC059003
GTCGCGTTGGGGGGGGGGGCCGGGAGGGGGGTGGGGGTTGTTAGAGTTTGGGGTTGGGGTGGGGTGGGTGGATCTGATCTCCCACCCGCCCGCCCGTTTCCAGCTCCACGCGGGGTGAGCGCCCCCCGTGGGGGGTGCTCGCCGTCGGCGACCGCGCGTGTGGGGGTGCGCCCGGGGCGGCGCGCCCTGGGCGGGTGGGCGGGCAGAAGCCGCCGCGGCAGCGGCGGTACGTGCGGTCGGCCGGAGGCCCGCCGTGGGTGCTGAGCGGCGTGTGCTGCCGGGGGAGCGGGCGTTGGTCAGGGCCTTGCCGCCGGTGCTCCTGGTCGTCGGTGTTCTCTTCGACGTCCTGACTCCGCCCGAGTTCACGGCGGCGCCGCTGTTCGCCGCGGCGCCGCTGATCACCGCGCCGTTCTTCTCGCTGCGCACCACCGTCCTGGCCGCCGCGGTGTCCTGCGCCGCCGTGCTCGCCCTGCGCGTCAAGAGCCACACCAACGGCGACGTGGAAGTGATCACCGAGCTCCTGACCATGCTGACCGTCGGCGCGCTCGCCGTCGTCATCAACCGCGTCGTACGCCAGGGCGACGCCCGCCTCGCCTCCGCCCGCTCCATCGCCGAGGCCGCCCAGCGCGCCGTGCTGCCGCAGCCCGAGGCCCGGATCGGCGGCCTGGACGTCGCCGCCCGCTACGAGGCCGCGCAGGCCGACGCGTTCATCGGGGGCGATCTGTACGCGGTGCAGGACACCCCGCACGGCGTCCGCGTCATCGTCGGCGACGTACGCGGCAAGGGCATGGGTGCCGTGGCCGCCGTCGCCGTCGTCATCGGTGCCTTCCGGGAGGCGGCCGAGCAGGAGGCCACCCTGGAGGCGGTCGCGCAGCGCCTGGAGCGGGCGCTCGCGCGGGAGGGCACCCGGCGCGACGGGCTCGACGCGTTCGAGGGGTTCACCACCGCCGTGCTCGCGGAGATCCCGCGCGGCGACGGCGTCGTACGCATCGTCAACCGCGGCCATCCGGCGCCGCTGGTGCTGCGCGACGACGGGCGGATGTGCGTCGTCGCGCCGGCCGAGCCCGCGCTGCCGCTCGGCATGGGCGAGCTCGGCACCTGGCCCGACCGCGCCGACGAGACGGCCTTCCCGCCGGGCTCCACGCTGCTGCTCTACACCGACGGGCTCTCCGAGGCCCGGGACGCGCACGGTGTCTTCTACGATCCGGTCGCCCGGCTCGGCGGGCGGGTCTTCGCGGGTCCGGACGCGCCCGACGCGCTGCTCTCGACGCTCGTGGCGGAGGTCGTCGAGCACACCGGCGGCGGCGCGTCGGACGACATGGCGCTCCTCGCGGTGACCCGCCCCGTCACGGCCAGTGACTGAGCGGCGCCCCTGTGCAGAGGGGCTGACGGGTCGTCAGGCAAAGAGGAAGATCCATTCCGGCGCGCAGCGTCACGGCGACGGCTCAACTCGCCCCGATCCAGGCGCTGATGTCCCGTTGTGTTCGATGCGTAAGCGTTAACGATCAACCGGAACAGCTTGGAATACGACCCTGCTGTCTATTAACGTTCGATAACGCAGCGCGGTCGTCCCAGCCGTCACGAGAGATGGCTCCGTGCGCACACGCCTAATCCCGCAAGGGAGCCGGGGAACCACCAACTTGGGGTGAATCGGACGCCTTTCGCGTACGTGATCCGCGTACGCACGAAGCGTTCGTAGGAGACCTTCCTGCTCCGAACCCGTCAGCTAACCCGGTAGGCGAGAAGGAAGGAAAGGAGTGCGCCCCAGTGGCGTCCAACCGGCCTGCTCCAGAAGCGCCGCACGTGCCGCACGACGACCCGGCCACCGCCGAGTTCCCCGAGTTCTCCGAGTTCTCCTCGTACTCCGGGCACTCCCCGTACTCCGGCTTCGCCGAGACCGCCCCCCAGGAGCAGCCCTGGGAGGAGTGGAACCCCACCGCCGAGTCCGTCCGGCCCGTGCGCGGCAAGCACCGCATCCACAAGAAGGGCGGCGGCGGGCTCGCGCGCAGCTCCACCGTCCTCGGCGTCGGCGTGATCGCCGCCGTCGGCGCGGGCGGCATGGCCACCGCGCAGGGCGGCAAGCCGCCGGTCTCCATATCCATGCCGGACATGTCGTCCGTCACGGACTCGCTGCCCGAGGCCAAGTCCCTGCCCGGCGTGGGCTCCCTGATGTCCGACGGCGACGCGTCGTCGGAGCCCGACACCGCCGCGTCCGCCGCGCCCCTGAGCTCCGCGGGCGTCACCGGCGCCGACGCGCGGCAGGGCACCACCGACGCCGGAGAGGCACTGCGCGCCCGCATCCTCCAGCAGGCCGAGAACCAGCGGCACCAGGCCGACGACACCCAGCGTCAGCAGGCCCAGGACGCCGCCGTGCGGAAGGCCGCCGAGCAGGCCAGGGCCCAGCAGGGCCAGGCGGAGGCCAAGGCCAAGGCGAAGGCCGCGGAGGAGAAGCGCAAGAAGGAGGAGGCGGCCCGCAAGAAGCGCGAGGCCGAGCGCCTCGCCAAGCTCGCCAAGAGCTTCACGCTGCCGACGTCGTCGTACACCCTCACCTCGCACTTCGGCGACTCCGGCTCCATGTGGTCCTCCGGGCACCACACCGGCCTGGACTTCGCCGCCCCCACGGGCACGCTGCTCAAGGCCGTCCACACCGGCACCATCAAGGAAGCGGGCCTGGCGGGCGCGTACGGCTACCGCACCGTCCTGGAGCTGGAGGACGGCACCCAGATCTGGTACTGCCACCAGTCCTCGATGAGCGTCAGCGTGGGCCAGAAGGTCAGCACGGGCGACATCATCGGCCGCGTAGGCGCCACCGGCAACGTCACCGGCGCGCACCTCCACATGGAGGTCCACACCGGCGGCGGCGCCACGATCGACCCGCTGGCGTGGCTGCGGAGCAAGGGCCTGACCCCGTAACTCGCCCGCTTTCCCGGCCGGTTCACCCGGCCCTCCCGGATTCCGGCGGCCCTGGCGACGACCCCCCGACGTCAGGGCCGCCGGTCCTGTCCCGCGTGTCCCGGCCATGTCCTGCCTGTTCCGGCCATGAACGGAATTCCCGTGTCCGCAAAGGCGTTGGGTCCCGTATGACCACTCTGCGCCCCCTGGGCTCGTCCGACCTCGAAGTCTTCCCTCTCGCCCTTGGCGGCAACGTCTTCGGCTGGACCGCCGACCAGACGGAGTCCTTCGCCGTCCTCGACGCGTACGCGGCCGCCGGCGGCAACTTCATAGACACCGCCGACGCCTACTCGTTCTGGGTGCCCGGCAACAAGGGCGGTGAGTCCGAGGAGATCCTCGGGCGGTGGATGGCCGAGCGCGGCAACCGCTCTGACGTCGTCGTCGCCACGAAGGTCGGCGCCCACCCCGACTACAAGGGCCTGTCGGCCGGCACCATCAAGGCCGGCGCGGAGGAGTCCCTGCGCCGCCTCGGCACGGACTACATCGACCTGTACTACACGCACTACGACGACCCGACCGTGTCCGTCGAGGAGATCCTCACCGCCCTCGACGAGTTGGTGCGCTCGGGCAAGGTGCGCGCGATCGCCGCCTCGAACATCACCGCCGAGCGCCTCCAGGAGTGCCTGGACTTCTCCGACCGCGAGGGCCTCGTGCGGTACGTGGCGCTGCAGCCGCACTACAACCTCGTCTCGCGCGACACCTACGAGGGCCCGCTCCAGGAGATCGCCTCCCGTTCGGGCCTCGCCGCCGTCCCGTACTGGGCGCTCGCGTCCGGCTTCCTCACCGGCAAGTACCGCCCCGGCAAGGAGGTCGACAGCGCCCGCGCCGAAAAGGCCGGCGTGCACGTGGAGACCGAGCGGGGCCGCCGCGTCCTCGCCGCGCTCGACGAGGTGGCCAAGGCCCACGACGTCGAGGTCGCCACGGTCGCCCTCGCCTGGCTCGCCGCCCAGCCGACGGTCGCGGCGCCGCTGGCCTCGGCCCGCACGGTGGCACAGCTTCCGGCGCTCCTCGCGGTCGGCGACCTGGAGCTGACCGGGGCGCAGCTCGCGGCCCTCACGGCGGCCGCGGCCTGACGTCAGGTGCGGTAGGGGTTGTACGGGGGCTGGCCCGGGGCGTACGCGTACGGGTAGGGGTACGGATACGAGAGTGCGTACGGGGCGTAGGGCGACGGTGCCGGAACGGGGGCCGTCGCCCTGGCCGCGTACACGAGGGCGGGTCCCGCCACCGGGCGGCGCGTCCACAGCGCTTCGAGGAGCGCGCGTTCGCGGGCGACGAAGTCGGCGGGGGCCCGGCCGGTGCTGCCGCGGTGGCGAAGGAGCGCCAGGGACGTCGCGTGCGTCTCGTACTCCACGACCGTGCGTCCGGCGGGCTTGCCCAGGTGGAACGCGGCGTAGTCGCGGGCGAGGGTGCGGGCGTTCATGGTGCCGAGCGCGTACGGCTCGGGCGCGGCGAACCAGCCCGCGGTCACGTACAGCGGCAGGATCTCGCGGGCGAGGCGCAGCTCGCGCTGGCGCAGCCAGATCGCCAGCCAGGTGAGAAGTCCGAACGCCGGCAGCATGAACGCCGCGTACACGACGAAGAAGCCGTACTCGCCGAAGCCCGCCGCGCCGTTCCAGAAGGCGTGCAGGCCCATGGCCAGGAGGAGGCCCGCGCAGGGGAGCAGCGCGCGGCGTGCGGTGTGGCGCTCGGCGGTGACCGCGGCGACGCCGAAGCCGATGCCGGTGAGCACGGTGAACAGCGGGTGCGCGAACGGCGACATGACCACGCGGACGAAGAAGGTCGCGGCGGTCACGGAGGCGAGGCCGCTCTCGCCGCTGAGCTGGTCGGTGCCGAAGGCGTTGCCGAGGTAGAGGATGTTCTCGGTGAACGCGAAGCCGGTGGCGGTGACGCCCGCTATCACGAAGCCGTCGACGACGCCGGTGAAGTCGGCTCTTCGGAAGAGGAAGACGAGGAGGACGGCCGCGGCCTTGGCGGTCTCCTCGACGATGGGCGCGATGACGGTCGCGCCGAGGGTGTCGGCGCTGGTGGGGTCGGCGGTGGCGGTGGCTATCCAGCGGGTCGCGAAGCTGTTCGCGACGATCGCTATCAGCGCGGCCGCGCAGGCCCCCCAGGAGAACGAGAACAGCAGGTTCCGCCAGGGCCCGGGCGCCACCCGGTCCAGCCAGCGGAACGCGGCGATGAGCAGCGGCACCGGCAGCGTCGCGAGGCCGAGCCCGACCAGGAAGCCCTCGGTGCCGGTCTGCTCGCGCACCAGGGCGAGGATGACGAGCCCGGAGAGCGTGAGGAGCGTGACGAGCGCGGTGGCCCGGATGGCTCCGCGCTGCCACCAGTGCGGATGCCGTGGCCCGGGTGCCCCGGCGGACCCGTCGGACCCGGCGGGCCCACCGGGCGGCGTCGGGTGAGTCGGGTACGGGGGACTGGTGGCCACGGCTTTGACCCTAACGAGGGTCGGGGCGGGCCGCGACGGTGCCTCAGGCCCCGTCGAGCACGGCCGCGCGGCGGAACAGCAGGTCGTGGACGACGTGGCCCTTGCGCAGGCCCTGGCCCTCGAAACGGGTGAGCGGCCGGAAGTCGGGGCGGGGTGCGTAGCCGCCGTCCTCCTGGGTGTTCTCGAAGTCGGGGTGCGCGGTGAGCACCTCCAGCATGTGCTCGGCGTACGGCTCCCAGTCCGTGGCGCAGTGCAGCAGCGCGCCGGGCTTGAGGTGGGGCGCGAGCAGCGTCAGGAACTCGGGCTGGATCAGGCGGCGCTTGTTGTGGCGGGCCTTGGGCCAGGGGTCGGGGAAGTACACGCGGGCGCCGTCGAGGGTCTCCGGGGCGAGCATCTCGCGCAGCAGGATGACGGCGTCGCCGTTGGCGACCCGAATGTTGGACAGCCCGTTCCGGTCCGCGAGATTGAGCAGGTTGCCCTGTCCGGGGGTGTGTACGTCGACCGCGAGGATGTTGGTGTCCGGGTCGGCCTCCGCCATCCGAGCGGTGGCCTCGCCCATCCCGAAGCCGATCTCCAGGACGACGGGGGCGTCGTTCCCGAAGAGCTCGCCGAGGTCGAGCCGGCCCTCGCCGTCGATGTCGAGCCCCCACTTGGGCCACAGGCGCCGCAGGGCGTCGCCCTGGGCGGTCGTGACGCGGCTGCGGCGCGGGGTGAAGCTGCGGATGCGCCGCTCGAACCGGGACCCGGTGGGGTCGGGAGCGGGGCCTTCGGGGAAGCGGGGGGCGCCCTTCGGGCGGGAATTCTCAGACACAGTGGGGACGATTTTAGTCGCCGGGGGGTGACCCTGCCGGGGGCCTCCCCAATCCCACCCCTCCCCGAAACCAGGGGGCTCCGCCCCCTGGACCCCCTTTTATCCGGCGCTGCGCGCC